>NZ_JAPZSS010000114.1:0-2747 GCF_027532015.1 Microcystis sp. LE19-131.1A
GAAAACTTTTCTGACTTTTCTTCAGCCATTTATGAATGTTTGAATGATGCCCATCTGAAACATAAAAAAGAACTGGATTCTTTGCTGACTCTACGATTTCAGAAGTTTAATAAATCTCAGATTATGAACGTCTAAAGTATATATCTACAAGATGCCGAATAATTTTTCTGAAACTTTCCGCCAGAATTTCTGGTTTTTGTCGGCTCAAATTGAACCAATACCAGCCCAACCTTTGACAATATAGTCTAGGGTTGTTTCTAAGGCTTGCGGGTGAAAATGTTCTTTCAATAAGCCCAACTCTTTCTCTTTGGCTAATCGCGATGGCACGGCTAGATAGTGTTTAATTAGTGCTGGTAGGCGGTCAAAAAAGAAGTTTTGAGGTGTCGCCCATTCAACTCCGAATTTTTCCGATTCTTCCCGGACAATATCTTCACTGATGATATTGGCAAAACCGCTTTTTTGTTGGGGAAGAACGTGATGCACCCGATGGGGAGCCAAGCCCGCCGAGAGAAAACAGTCAATATATTTATTACCTACCATGGTCAAATCGTAGGAATTTTTAATCTGCATAACTGCCCAATCTTGGGTTTCCCATTGAGGTGATGCCATAGGATCTCTTGGCGGTTCTTCGGCTTCAAAATCATGACTAGCCACAATCATAAAAGTGCTAATCCAGAGGGTAAGGAAAAACTGTGCTAACCAAGCCCAAAATTGACCGTATAGACAAAAGATAACCAGTTCGATTAATAGTAATAAGTGAATACCAAAACTACCTAAAAAATGGGGGAACCCCAGCTGCCAACTGCCATACATATCCTTAACACCTGCTTTAAAAGCGAGGATACATAATTCTATAATGCGAGCAAACATTCCCGTAACCACATGGCCTATTTTATGAAATGTATGTACTGGCACTCGATAAAAACGAGGCAATTCTAACATGAAGGTGAAAACATTCTTTTTGATATCAACATCGGTCTGGGTAAAGGGATGATGCAGTAAAGTATGACCGTCTGTTACTACTAAAGCGAGGGGAACGTAGTTAATATCAAAAATATTGGCAAATACCTTGTTTAATCCTACTTGTGGCCGATGAATTAGGTAGTGACCTACCCCTGCTAGGGCAATTCTTAGCATAGCGATGAGAGGCACAAATAGGTAAATCGGCATATACTGTCTGGCCTCTAAATACAGCCCTTGCACTACAAAATAGATCAGAAAAAGACAGATACTGATCACATTAAACAGAAAATCCATGCGTTCTACTTTCTGTTTAAATTCTGGAGAGTAAACTCTGGTTTTAATCTTATTCAGCAATTGTTCTGGGTTGCGGAAATCGTATTTAGGGGTATCTCTCCAACCGTCAAAATGCTCTTTAAATAAAAAGGCAGGAGCGTTGTATTTAGGATGAATATCCTCTGGTCTTCCAGGTTTTCCCAGAGAATATTTTTGCAGGACTTTTTTGACTCTTTCGGGATTGGGATGAAAAATATTGACAATCGTGGTTATATCTCTGTTCTTGGTGCGTCCAATAAAAAATTGTCCTCCTGGATGCTTGGCAATAAATTCTGTGAGATCATAGGCTTCTCCTTCATAAATCCAGACATTCGGCAACGGCGTGCCGTCGAGAGGATGGGGAGGTGGTTCGATGTCCCCCTCCAAGGACGGCGGCATAAAGGGACTGACTCCACCCTGGTTATGGGGTGCGCCTCTGTTGGCATCCACAGGCGGTAATGAGGGCATCATTCCCGACTGATTAGGAGATGGTACTGGTGTTTGAACGTTTTGAACCGAGCTTATTTCTTGTTCTGAGTTCATGGTCAATTTTTATCCTTGCTTAATTATTTTTCAGTTATCTTCGGCAAAACCCTGCACTACACTGGCTGGGAAGATTTAAAGATAATAATCTCTTAACTCTCTAGGATTTTGTAGATAGTAGATGTTTGAGAACTGTCACCGAGAAATTCTAGTTACTTCTAGACACAAACAAAACTGTTCTCATGAAAAAATCAAAGAAGCGACTAAATTTTTGTATCTCAAAAAACGGTTTAGCGGTTTAATGGTTCTTCGGTGGCTATCATTTTTGAACCCTTATTTATAAATAGCAATAATTGTTTTTGATCCTTAAATAGGTCAAGGCCAGTTGAGCAACTACACTCACAAAGATTTGTGCTAATCATATTACAGGTATAGAACCTGCTCTGACAGAGCAGATCAGCAACCGAAGAACCAGACTCACTAAGATTGACTGCGCTCAAAAACCCGTAGGATTAAATAACCCAAAGCGGCAATTTCTGGCGGTGAGTTTTGTAACATTCCCCCCAAAGCTTGGGCCTGTTCATCATTACCGAGTAATTGTTTTAAGAGTTCTTGATCTTGTTCTGTTAGACGCGGTAGATTGGCAGGTCCTGCCCCAGCCGGTGCAAAGGGCTGCGGTGTACCTAGCGGGGGTGCATGGTGCATTCCAGGAGCCGGTGCCTGGTGCATTCCAGGAGGGTGACTCTGCGGTGCATTGGGAGGAGGGCTTTGGGGTGCGCCGGGGGGGTGAGGATGTCTTGGTGTTAACATTGATTGATGTCTCCCTATACTTACTATTTAGTTTTTCTGGCTCTTCGTTACCCTTTATGCTAAATCAACATACAAGATGCCAAGATAACATACTTCTAACCCAAAAATTCCGAAAGTTTCTAAAGCCATAGCCTCTCCGTTTTATTAGTTTAAGTTTATTGTTGATTCCCTCGACCACC
>NZ_JAPZSS010000084.1:0-18372 GCF_027532015.1 Microcystis sp. LE19-131.1A
TCACGCCTAATCATGGATGGTTGGCAGTGGTCTCGATTCTGGTGTTAGGTTACACCTCGGAGCCTTCCGTTCCCCGCTTCAGTCCCAGAATTGTGATTTCTGAATCTGGGGGTGGCTATCGCCGTTACTCTCACCTTTGTAACAATTTGTGAATAATTGTTACAGAGTGTTTTGACCTTGAGTCCCTTTGCCTAGTTTGGTATCGAGTGATACTAAACGTCGGGACATATAAACAGTTATAAGGCTGGTCTAGGTTGACCTCTTAGATTCAGTCAGGGGACTGAAGACCTTACTAGGCGGTTATTTTTGGCATTTGGCTCCCTATTTCATGCCTAAACGTTTCGCACTACTTTTCTTAACATAACTTAAAACTACCAGAGATAAAAAGAAGGGGGTGGCCAATCATTTTTTCAGCCCATTTACCCCCTCCTTGTCGTCATGTTATTTAACAAACAACATTTCTTGATAGGTAGGTAGGGGCCAGAAATTGTCGGCCACTTCTCCTTCCAGCGTGTCAGCATATTCGCGCACCTTATCCATCAAGGGACGGATCGTTTGAGCGGAATGCTGCATATGTTCCTCGATCGAGTCAAAATCGTGTTTAGCAATGGCCTCACTCAGTTTGGCAACGCTATCCATCATTAACTTAATCAGATTCGAGACGGTTTGGGCGCTTTCCTTATTGATCTCGATGCCGATCGCCGCCGCGTTAGAGATCGCCGAGGACAATTCCGACAAGTAGCGAACAGCAGCCGGATAAATAATCGTTTTAGCCATACTCACCACCAGTTTCGCCTCCACTTCGATGGCCAGCAAATACTGTTCTGCATAGACATCAAAACGACTTTCCAGTTCAACGGGGGTAAGCACACCCATGCGGGTAAACAGTTCTTCAATATAATCGGCCCTCAGCACGGGTAAAGCATCGGCAGTGGTGCGGAGATTAGCTAAACCGCGCTCTTCTACCGCCATTTTGTGCCATTCCGGGGAATATCCGTTACCTCCGAAGATCACATTTCTGTGTTTGTCCATGATCTCCTTGAGAACACCCTGGGCAGCAGTATTGAGGTCTTCCCCAGCTTTCATCCGGCTTTCTAGGTTATCCGCCACCCAAGTCAGGGAATCGGCTAGAATCGTGTTCATCGCCACCAGCGGCCCGGAAACTGACTGATTAGAACCCACAGCGCGGAATTCAAAGCGATTGCCCGTAAAAGCAAAAGGAGAGGTACGATTGCGATCGCCAGGATCCTTGGGGAATACCGGCAGGGTATCGACACCGAGATCCATCAATCCCGGGGCATCAGAACCCTCAATTTGTCCTTGGCTAATTTGGTCGAATACCTTTTCTAACTGGCTGCCCAAATATACGGAAATAATGGCGGGAGGAGCTTCATTTGCCCCCAAACGGTGATCATTGCTGGCGGTAGCCACCACTGCGCGTAAAAGCGGCCCGTACTTGTGAACACCACGAATCACCGCCCCACAGAATAACAAAAACTGCATATTAGCGTGGGGAGTATCGCCCGGATCCAACAAATTGCCCTGGGTGGCGTTGCCGACAGACCAGTTAACGTGTTTTCCCGAACCATTAATTCCCGCAAAGGGTTTTTCGTGCAGTAGGCAAACAAAACCGTGTTTTTTAGCCGTACTTTTCAGCAAAGTCATAATTAACTGCTGATGGTCACTGGCCACGTTAGCAGCCTCGAAAAAGGGCGCAATCTCGAACTGTCCGGGGGCGACTTCATTATGGCGGGTTTTGGCCGGAATGCCGAGGCGATACATTCTTTCCTCTACTTCCTGCATAAACACCTGAACCCGTTCGGGAATCGCGCCAAAATAATGATCGTCGAACTGTTGACCCTTAGCGGCGGGTTTACCAAATAGGGTGCGACCGGTGAGCAATAAATCGGGGCGACTATGGGCAAAATGAGCATCGACTAGGAAATATTCCTGTTCAGCGCCGCAGCTGGAGTTAACGGGGACGACTTCCGTATGTCCTAATAGTTTAAGCACCCTGGTGGCGGCTTTACTCATCGATGAAATCGAGCGTAAAAGCGGCGTTTTTTTGTCGAGGGCCTCTCCTGTCCAAGAGATGAAAACCGTGGGGATACACAGGGTGACACCATTATCCGTCTCCATGACGTAGGCCGGACTGGTGACATCCCAAGCGGTGTAACCCCGCGCTTCAAAAGTGGAGCGAAGGCCGCCGTTAGGAAAGGAGGACCCATCCGGTTCCCCCTGTACTAAGACTTTGCCCGTAAATTCTGTGATCACTGAACCGTCGCTCTGCACGGAGATAAAACCATCGTGTTTTTCGGCGGTGGCGTTGGTCATCGGATAGAAGACATGAGCATAGTACAGCGCCCCTTTGGACGTGGACCAATCCTTCATCGCAGCCGCTACCGCACTGGCGATGGAAACGTCTAATTTTCCCCCGGTTAAAATCGTGTTTTTGACCGATTTGAATACATCTTTGGGAAGACTGGCCTGCATTTTGCTCAGGGTAAAAACATCGGTTGCCCACAGGGCCTCTAAACGCTGAGGAATTTTGCTAGGTAGGGGTTTACGATCCGTTACTTGAGAGATAGCTTGAACACGCGTTCCATAACTCATAAGTATTTTTCCTATTTTGTTGTGTCGTGGATGAAGGGTTACTTTACTTAGGCGATGACAAGTTTCCTACTGATTTTGATGTTGAATTCCGGTCAGAGGCTATTCTCCGCTTAATAATTTTGATCCCACGGCACAAGCTTCTCTGCGGTTTTTATCTGCTTGCGCCGGCCTCTTTTCCGATCAATGAGCAACACCAGCCTTAATCTTAAGAACAGATGATCGAGAGATTTGTATCAAACATTACAAATATCCCAAACCCTATCTTCCACCAGCGATCGCACCTCACCCCCTCTTGACCCAGAAGATTTGACGAAAAACAGAGATAAAACCCTATAAAATCGATGAAAACAGCGATATTTGACAAAATCGGGGGGGTTGATAGGCTTTTTCACATAATTTACCCGAATAAACCGATGGCTACTCAAAAAAGCTCATTCTTAAGCCGCTCCTGTTCCTTAAAGCCTGTCTCAGATTTTCTCGGGACAACAATCGGCATGGCCACTGCTGTCACCCTCGGAACGGTAGTTAGCTTGCCCGCACAGGCAACTACTCTATTTAGCCAGACAAATATCGTCACCAACCCAGGTGCAGGATTCAACGGCTCAGATGTCAGTCAAGCCTCTGCTACTGTGAATAGAGCGGGGCAGACTGCAACCAGTGATTTCCGCTTGGCACAAAGCTTTACCATTTCTGATGCAGGACTGTGGGCAATCGATACGGTATCGGTGATGGCTTACATGACATCAACCGGTTATGGGTTTCCCCCCACTTCACCTTTTACTGGCATCTCAGTTAATATTTGGGACAATGCCCCCGGTCTTGCCGGAAGTAATATTCTCGGTTCGTCCACAACTCTACTATCTACTAACTGGACTGGCGTTTACCGCACTTTTAATGGCGTGTTAGACAATGCCCAACGCCCGGTGATGAACATTGCCGCCAATTTCAGTGGTTCTGGTCTTACTCTCGCGCCAGGCACTTACTGGGCAGACTACCAACTAACGGGGCTGTCACCCACAGGAGGTACAACTGCTTTTACTCCTTTTCTAATGACAACTTCAGGGGGAAATCCCGTAACTCTAACTGGAAATGCACGGCAGTTTAACACCTCGGCTGCCCCAGGTGATTGGATTACCATCAGCGAGGGTAATCCGGCTCAAGGGCTTTCTCTTCCCTTAATCGTAACAGGACAGAACGTTCAAGTACAGCAAGTTCCCGAACCTACTACCGTTTTGGCGTTGGGACTGTTAGGCTTGGGTGCATTGGTTAAACGCCAGTTAAAGCCAAAGCAAGGCAGTGATAAAGCTTAATTGCCATAGAAAACGGGTTTCTTTGAGAAACCCGTTTTCTGGAATACATAAGCTGTTTAAGTATAGTGATATCGTGCTGCTAAAAACTCAATGCGGTCATCTTTGACTCGATAGACTAGACGGTGTTCTGTGGTAATTCGGCGTGACCAACTATTAGCTTCAAGATACTTTATGGGTTCTGGTTTGCCTATCCCAGTAAAGGGATCGGCGGTGACAGATTCTACGAGATTGAGTAGGCGAAAGGCGATTTTTTTATCTGTTTTGTACCACCATCTTAAATCTTCTCGAAATTAACTGTCAAAGACAATTGCCCTACTCTTGGCGTTCAATTCCTAACTCCTGACAAAGTTCTGTAACTGTCTGTCCCGGTATTGTTTTAACGTCCCTCTCCATTGAACGTTCCAGTGCTGCCAATAACTTTCGAGCATTCGCAGGTGATCGCAAAAGATAAACGGTTTCTAATAAGCCAGTTAATTCCTCTGCGCTTAATAGTGCCATATCTTTATGACCAGGGCGAGTAATAATCGCCATACTATTCTCGCTTTCCAATCGATCCAGAAGGCTCGCTAAATTTTCTTGAGCTTGAGTGTAGGTAGTTTGGATAGAAAACATAAGGCGAGGGCAACGAGTTGATTCGATTTTAGCTTATTTCATCAACTGAGAAAACGGGTTTCTTTGAGAAACCCGTTTTCTGGACTTAGGGCGATCGCTAGGGATTGCTAACTCGCGCTAGACTGGAATCAGTAGATTGGCCAGTATGGTAAGCTGAGAAAAATGGCAAAATTATCGCCAGAGTCAAAACAACTGATCATCAAATCGACAATCTTCGAGACAATCACCGAGCTTTATTCCTGTCAATGATGCTAACAAAATATCTAAAACAAGCAATGGAACTGGCAACCTATGAAGTTCTAGAAGACGGTACTTTTTATGGAGAAATTCCGGGATTTGAGGGAGTATATGCTAATGAAACAACTCTCGAAGCTACTAAGGAACAGTTACAGGAAGTTTTGGAAGGCTGGGTTATTTTAGGACTACGCTTACAGCATCAGTTACCGATTGTTGACGGTATCAATCTAACCCCTCAACAAAAAATCGCCTGATGCCACCTTTTGCCCCCATCAAAAGGAAAGAGTTAATTCGCCAGTTGAGAAAGCTGGGATTTTCTGGTCCTCTGGTAGGAGGAAATCATCAATATATGGTGCAGGGAAAATTAAAAATCTGGATTCCTAATCCACATCAAGGAGATATCAGTAAAAGCTTGCTGGCTAAAATTTTACAACAAGCAAATATTAGTAGAGAAGAATGGGAAAAATTACGTTAAACAATTCTGTCTTGGAAAAGTTAAAAACTGTTCTCAATTAAGCAAGATGAATGCCATAGAAAAGGGGTTTCTTTGAGAAACCCCTTTTCTGAACTGTCAATCTCTTGTCTCGATTAATTCGGGGACAAGTTCAGGAATAAAACCGGGTTCAGCTAAAGAACCAGTAACATGATGTTCAAAGACTTCTGCAGGGGGAAAAGTTTTCTTGACTTCCTGAGATTGCGGATCCGTAGAAGGTAGCCATTTAATTAGGGGTAAAGGTAGGAGAGTAGAGAGATTAGTAATCACTACCAATAACCAAAGGTTATCAAAATTAGTTTCGGTGACTCCCAACCAATGGGTTAATAAAGCTCCGATTTCTTGGGAAACTAATCCTGACATATTCCAGATAGACATTAATAAAGCGAATAGAGATGCTTCAATGCCCACGGGACAAAGACGGGCCGATAAAATTAGGACGGGTAAAAAGGCAATTTGTCCCATGACGGTGAGGATGAGACTATCCCCCAAACTAAACCAATGATCGTCAATACCGAGCGCTCGATTAGTATGGGTAACTAAGATTAGGGTAGTCATCCCTAAAAGTGCAGAAATCACCGTACTCCAACCCAAAATTAAACGAAAGGAAATCGCTTTTAAAAACCGTTGATATACCCAGATACCCAGGATCGAGGCTAAACTGGTGACTAAGCGCACTCGTCCTAAAAATTCTGGTTCAAATCCTAACTCGTTGGTGGTGAAGTAAAAAAAGGCAGAATCGGCGCTAGGAGTAGCCTGCCAGAGAAAAATAAAGGCAGTAGGTAATAAAATTGATTTTTGTCTAATTGCTGACCATAATTGCCCGATTTGCTCCTTGACTTTGGGCGTTGATTGTGCATCATTGTTATTCTTGATTTTTTCCTCTGTAATTAAAAACGCCATGGCTGAGGCAATCAGGGGAAAAATAGCGGTGAGAGCGAAGACAGGACGAGTGCCGAGGTGTGCCAGTAACCAACCACCGAGATAAGCCGTAATTAAGCCGCCTAACGCCGATATTCCCCAAGTTAAGGACTGTAGAGAACCGGATTGAGTGAAGGACTCTCTGCGGGCCCTTTCTACTACCAAAGAATCGACGATGACATCACTAATGGTGACAGAAAGGGAACCAAGCAGGATCGCCGCCGTCGCTTGCCAAGCATTCTCCACCACAGTGGCTAGGGCCAACCAAGCTAAAACCCCAAGAATTCCCGATAAAATGAGGTAGGGCCGACGACGATAGCCGAAAATAGGCAAACCATCCGAAAGAAAGCCAAAAGCTGGTTTAATCACCCAAGGAATCGCCGCCACTCCGATTAATGCCCCCATCTGGGAGGGACTCAAGGCCAAATCGTCTTTTAAAAAGAAGCTAACCGCTAATCGGGAGAGTCCGAGAATGCCCTGCACGAAATAAACCCCTAAAATGCCAATTAATTCGGGATTAGGGTCATTTCCGAACAAGATACTCTCTTTAAGGAATTTTTTCCCGCGATCGATGCCAAGGCGATTAATAAGCATGAAGTTTCATAAATATTTGTTACTGTCTCTATGATAATGATTGAGCGCTCAATCGGTGCGTTAGCTGTTAGGGTTTAACTGTTGAGCTTTAGGTTTTGGCGGTTGGGTATTGGGTTTTAGGGTTTTAGTTGAATTTCCCCATAAAAGGCTTATTGTCGTGTTATGGGGAAAGTTTTTTGCGATCGCTCTATTAATATACGGAAAGATTTTTTTTAATGTGTATTTGATGTGATACAGGGAAACTTTCCGTATAATCCTCAGTTAGGTTTACCAACAAAGGCGAGAGATGAAAAAAGTTCTAAACGTAGGTGGCAACAGCAAGGCGATTCCGCTTCCGCCCCAATATTCAGAATTTGAACACTTGCTGCTCGATATTGACCCGAAAGGTTCACCAGATATTGTGTGCGATGCGCGTAATCTTACCACCCTTGAAAGTGGTCAGTTTGACGCTGTTTACTGCTCACATAACCTTGAACACTACTACCGACACGATGTACAGAGAGTCCTAGCTGGGTTCCTACACGTACTTAAGGACGGCGGTTTTGCACATATTCGGGTCCCGGACATCCAGGAACTGATGCGGATCACAATTGACAGGGGTTTAGATATTGATGATGTCCTGTATCAATCACCGGCAGGGCCAATTATGGTTCTAGATGTCCTTTACGGTTATAGCGTTGAAATCGAGCGCAGTAAAAAAGACTTTTTTGCCCATAAGACCGGTTTTACACATAAATCGTTGTTGAAAGCCTTGCAAAAGGCGGGCTTTTCAAAGATATATAGTGCCGCTGGCAATCTTGAAGTGTCTGCTTTGGCATTCAAAGTGGCGCCAGACCATGATACACGATTACTTTTCAACCTCCCTCCTGACTAACAGCAATCGTTTTGTATGGCCTACCTAGGGTTTGCTAAATAATGGTAAAACCCTTTCAAAATAAGGCTTTTGACCTGTTAAAACCCGATTTTAGTGAAAGAAAATAGTGCGATCGCTATTGCCGTAGCCGTAGGGTGCGTTCCCTAAGGTCAGTTCTACTACTGCACCGATCGATTTTGGGGAACGCACCCTACTCATTCATTAAAGTTGATAAGTCTAGGTGATCTAATATCCTCTGCCAGATTAGCACTTAATTGGGGATAGATCATCTACTTCTTACATTAGTATGATCGCTGCTCTGGTAGTGGTGGAGGGTTCATAAAAAAATGTGCTAATCGGCATAACAGACTTATTGTCGTGTTATTGGGAAATTTTCTTGCGATCGCTCTATTTGAGGGTAATATAGTGCGATCGCATCGCCTCCTAGGTTGGGTTGAGCGCAACAATAGCGGGTCGAAAATACCTCAAGTCGCTTGTTTAAGCGAAACCCAACCACCCCAAAGGTTACTCTTGCTTGGGTTGACTACAATAGTTGCTGTCATTCCCATCTGGAGCCATAGTTCTCTCAAATCTCGTATAACTCCTGTAACCATCTCAAAAAATTTGCTGATTGGGGATGGGATTGATTAAGTATTCTTTGTTTTACTGCATCGTGAAGTTGTTTCCCCGGCGGATCTTGCCAAGCTAAATAGGTATGAATATTAGCCTTATCTAGATGATAATCTCTATAGGTTGCCCCTTGTTGTTTTGCCTCTATCACCTTGTTTTGTGTATATTGCCAAAGATTATTATCGGGAACTAAATAGGCTAAAAAAGTCTCTAACATCCCTCTCGATTGATTATCGGGCATCATCCACACACCGAATTTTATACCCGATTCTAGAGTTATAATTAATCCCGCTGCTGGTAAATTTTGAGGTAAGTTAGGTATATTTGGTAAACAGGCATTATATAAACTTTTCCAACGATTATCAGGTTCTTCGTCTGCATCTATGACAATTCCTAAATGAGTTAGTCCGTTAGGAGTTTTTAGTTGTGCAGAGATGTATTTAGGTTTTAGTAAATTTTCAACACCATCACAATTTATGATATTCAGTGGCTCTTCCCCTCTATTCCAAGTAACTCCATTTGCTTCCATTAATTGGGGAATAACTCTCAATTCCTCTGCACCTTCCACTAATAACTTTTTTGTCTCTATTTTAGGCATTGTTACCGCACCTCAAGATTACTTGTAGCGGCAATAACAATTTCTTCTGGATCAAAGATTACAGATTGGCTTTTTTCCTTATCTATCCTTTGAATAGTAATCTCGTTATCGGTAATTTTTTCTTCGGTAATTAATTCGGCTAAACTTTGCCAACAATCCCGGCTGTGAGTGGTGGCGAATACCTGAATATTGAGTTTTTTAGCGGTTTCCCAGACGACTTTCCACATATCAGTCATGACAGTAAAGTGCAATCCGCTATCAATTTCATCAACTAATAAAATTCCATTTTCAAGATTAACCATCGCTAAAACTAATCCTAACATTCGCCAAAATCCATCACCTAAACTGCCAATAGGTATAGGTTGATCATGATTTTTAATTTTGATTAAAAACCCACCTCTAACACCTAGGTTATTTGCAGTTGAATACTTGCCAGAACCAATACTGGCTATTCTTTCAATTTTTGGCTCAATAATTTTCAAAGATTCAATAATTAAATCTTCTAAAGGAGAGAGAACAATGTTGTCAAAAAGTGCCGCCATATCAGAACTTGTTAGAGAAAATGGTGTTAAGAACCTCAATTCAATTTTATTATCAATACCTATTTTATGGGAAATTCTGCTTAAACTAGCCATTCTTCTTATGGAATCTCTGGCAAGAGTACCGTTGGCAAGAAGTTCCAGTTCAATAGGTTTTTGTGATTGACTCCATCTAATACTTAAAAGAAGTTTATTCCATTCCTCATCGTCGAAAATATTATCATTATTTAAATCATCATTTTTGTCTGAAAATAGAGATAGTTGTATAGGAATACTTTTAACAGAAATAGTAACACTTTCCTGATGTGATTCCCTAGATCCAATGATAATAATTTCCTTACTTGGGATGATTTCATGCCCAGGAAATAAATGACAAATTTCAAAAACTTTAGTGCGATTACTTTCTGACCAACTAAACTCGCCTCTATAGCTAATAGTTTCAAGAAATATATCCAGATTATTTTGGACATACAAAAACTGAATTGCTTCTAAAATAGAAGTTTTACCGCTATTATTTTTACCTACTAAGAGATTAATTCGACCAAGATTGGCCATCTCAAAACTTTGAAAACCGCGAAAGCCTTCAATTTTTAGGGATTGTAACATGAGTGATTACCCCGGATTTTCCGTTATTAAATCTAGTTTATCTCAACCTCAGAAAACACCTCAATTAATGACAGAGCAGCACCATGGCGATACCGATACCCAAACTTAAACCGACCAGCACCTGAAAAGGAGTATGACCAATTAATTCCTTTAAACGTTCCTCGTTAAATTCCTTGCCCTCCTGGAACATTTCATCGATAATTTGATTGAGAATCCGGGCCTGTTTTCCTGCTGCCTGACGCACTCCGGCCGCATCATACATAACAATAACCGCAAAAAGCGCAGCGATTGCAAATTCGGCACTAGACCAACCCATCTGTAATCCTACCCCAGTAGCCAAGGCCCCCACCAGTGCCGAGTGAGCGCTAGGCATTCCCCCCGACGAGACTAGATAGCGCAGACTCACCTTACCATCGCGGATTAACTCAATCAGCGCTTTTAGTCCCTGGGCAGTGAAACAAGCTAAAAGAGAGACTAGCAGTATTTGATTGTGTAACACCTGCTCGAAGTCCTGCATAATCTCATTCGTTTAATTTAATTTTTACGATTAACAATATACTCGGCGATGGCCCGTAAAGGTTCAGCAGCCTCATCGTAGCTACTCAATTCATTGATGGCACTATCTATTAAATGTTGAGCTTGCTGGCGGGACCCTTCTATCCCCCAGAGACTAGGATAGGTGGCTTTTTGTGCCTGTAGATCCTTGCCGGCGGTTTTGCCCAATTCCTCCTTTGTCGCCGTGATATCGAGAACATCATCGATAATTTGGAAAGCCAAGCCAATATTTTGGGCATAACGGGCTAATTTAGCTATATCTTCCCCTTTTGCCCCCGCTAAAACCGCCCCCGACACCACAGAAGTCTCCAACAAGGCCCCCGTTTTCTGAGTATGGATAAAACCGAGAGTTTCTGCCGAAATATCTGGTTTTCCTTCGGATTCCAAGTCTAAAACCTGACCTCCCACCAAACCCGCTGCCCCGACCGTGCGACCTAAACGGGCAATTACCTCTAAAATCTGTAGGGGAGGTACATTAAGAGTCTGGGTAGCCACATACTCGAAAGCGTAGGCCAGGAGACCATCCCCGGCTAAAATAGCGATATCTTCGCCAAAAACCTTGTGATTGGTTAATTTCCCGCGTCGGTAATCATCGTTATCCATGGCGGGTAAATCGTCATGAATTAATGACATAGTGTGAATCATTTCTAGGGCGCAAGCGGTGGGTAAAGCCATCTCTAGGGAACCCCCCATCAATTCACAGGTAGCCAGACATAAAATCGGCCGCAGACGTTTGCCACCAGCGAGGAGAGAATAGCGCATCGCCTCGTAGATTTTGGCAGGATTGCCGATAACTAAAGAGCTATCTAAAGCTGACTCGACAATCAACCGCTTTTCCTCCAGATAGGAAGCCAGAGAAAAGCTCTCGTTTTTCCTCACTTCTACTCCTCGTTCGCCCCTAGTAACCATGTCTTTTTGTCTTGAACCGACTGCTTTTAAAACTATATCAGGAAACTCCACCTCGATGGGAATTAAACTGATTGCTCCCTTGTCCCCTAAGCTGTTGACTGTCTAAATTACGCCTTCAGACTACATGGCAGCGCCGCAGTTGCTATTCTGAACATTTGTACTAAAATTCCCCAGGCCGAGAGAGGTCAATTTTTTTTGATGCCTATTTTCTCTTTTACCTGAAAAAATACCTCCCCCAGTCCAGAGATTAGCGAAAAACGGGTGATACAATTGAATTTCGCCGCAGTTATCCTGGGAGATGTTGAAGTTTTGATGATTCGGTCAAACTTCCGTTTTCTTAACTTGCAGTTGAGAAATTTCTCGATTAACCTATAATTAGGATTATCCTAGAAATATATTGTATGCTGCCAGGGCAAATTTTAGGCGATCGATACCAAATTCAAAATCAGTTAGGTAAACAAACTGGAAGACGCACTTTTCTCGCCCAAGATCTAAAAACGGGCGCTACTGTTGTCGTCAAATTATTAATCTTCAGTCCCGATTTTGAATGGACAGATTTAAAACTTTTTGAACGGGAGGCCGAAACTCTTAAACATCTAGATTGTCGCTCGATTCCCGAATATATCGACTATTTTGAAGTTCGTACCGATACCTATCAAGGTTTTGCCCTTGTTCAGAGTTATATCGAGGCTAAATCTCTCAAGGAACAGATAGAAAATGGCCGCAAATTTAGTGAATCAGACCTGCAAGAATTAGCTAAATCTATCCTAGGTATTTTAATTTATCTCCATGGACTTAACCCGCCAATTATCCACCGGGATTTGAAACCTAGTAATATCTTATTAAAAGATCGATCGGGTCATAGTATCGGCAATGTTTATTTAATTGATTTTGGTTCTGTCCAGACTGTTGCCCAACAGGAACAGGCCACTTTAACTATCGTCGGAACCTACGGTTATATGCCCCCAGAACAATTCGGTGGTCGCACCGTTGCCGCTTCTGATTTATACAGTTTAGGAGCCACTTTAATCTATCTAGCTACAGGCATTCATCCCGCCGATTTACCCCAAAAAGATGGCAAAATTCAATTAAATAATTTAGCCAATTTAAGCCCTGCTTTTGTTCATTGGTTAGGACAGTTAATTGAACCTAGTCTCGAAAAAAGGTTTGTTTCAGCACAGACAGCCAATCAAGCTTTAAATACTCTCCACGAAATGCAATTAACTTCCTCCAACCTTGAAAAACCCGCAGGGAGTCGGGTACAGTTGCAAAAAAGCGAGGAGAAAATTAAAATATCTTTACCTCCCGAAGGTTTTACCCCTAAATTAATTTATCTTGGAACCTTTGCCATCGCTTGGAATGCTTTTTTATTAGTATGGACAGGAGGAACCGTTTCTATTCCTCTGTGGATGAGTTGGTTTTTTCTGCTCTTTTCCTTGCCCTTTTGGTATGCGGGTTTAGGAATGCTTTACCAGATTATTTATTGTCTCAAAGGGGAGGAAATTATCACTATTGATAGGGAAGAAATTGTGGCCATTCAGCGAATTTGGGGTTTGACACTTCCGGGCAAAAAGAAAATGGCACGGGAACATATTAATAAACTGGTGAAAGCTGATAGTTATCATACCAAAGATGGTGATGGCGATCGAGTTTATGTACCGATGGCTTTAACTATTTGGGTGGGGACTAAAGAATATACTATTAGCAGTAAAACAAAAGAATATCTGAGTAAACCCGAAATTGAATGGTTAGCAGCGGAATTAAGCCAATGGCTAGGAATGCCAATTACTAATAAGTAGCCAGTTACAATCAGCTTTTTTCTCCCTTCTCCCCACTCCCCCACGGATTACTGTTTACTGCTTACTGATAACTGAAAAATCTCCCCACTCCCCACTTCCCACCCCCTGATATGGACGAACTGTCTGTGATCGGTGTAAAATTTTATGAAGAGTCTCGGCTTTTTTCTCCCTTTTCCTGAGAAATCCCCCAGAGCCAGTGACTAAGATCAAAATTGTGCATCCCATCGATAATTAAGTTTATGAGCGCCACTATTACCGTAGAAAAACGCAAATTAGAAAAACCCCCTTTAGAACTGCATTATCTCGGCGATCGAGTCCTGCGTCAACCGGCCAAGCGGATTGCTAAAGTCGATGACAGCATTCGTCAATTAGCCAGAGAAATGCTGCAAACTATGTATAGTGCCAATGGTATCGGGTTAGCAGCCCCGCAAGTGGCAGTCAATAAACAATTGATTGTCATCGATTGTGAACCCGATAAACCCGAAAATACGCCCTTAATTCTGATTAATCCCCAAATTATCGGTTATAGTCGGGAATTGTGCAAAGCGGAAGAGGGTTGTTTGAGTATTCCCGATGTGTTTTTAGATGTCATCCGTCCCCAAGCGATCGAAGTGAGTTATAAAGATGAACAGGGGAAACCGCGAAAACTGCAAGCTAACGGTTTACTAGCGCGGGTAATTCAACACGAAATGGATCATCTTAATGGTGTCATGTTCGTGGACAGAGTAGATAACGATTTGGCACTCAATGAAGAATTAAAAAAACACGGTTTTTCCGTGCAAGCGGTGAAACCCGTCGAGAAAGTGACAAAATAAAGGCATTAGTTAATTTAGGTGAGGAGTGAAGATGACCCCGAAAAGCGGCGTTTTATTGTTATTATCCTGTGTTACAGCGATCGCTGGTGTGGGTTGTGTCTTTGAAATTAGTTCGGGAGAACCGGATTTAGGCAATACCACCACTGGCTTAATTCTAGCGGCAAGTGTACCATTAACAGCCCTATTTTTTTGGGCGGCGGTTAAAGACACGAGAGCCAATTACAAATAGAATAAATTCCCCTCGTTTATCTAAAAATTGGCATAATTTTCACGAGCAGAAGAGAGAATTTATTTCTCTCTTTTGTCTGTTTTAATTACAGGATAAATTGCCAGAAAAAGTTAAGTACCTCAGCAAAATTAATTACACATATCTAACCCCGCTCTTGCCTATTGCCTATTGCCTATCTTCACTAGGAAATTAATTTTGCACGACTACTTACTACCCACATTCCGCACCCTCAACTGTCACATAAGCTGTCCCCCTCCAGAGACTTGAGTAAAAATACTTAGCTGGTGAAGGTTTTCTCGGCACCAGCTAGGGGGGTCTTGAAACCCCTAATTATGAAAAAATAGGAATTGTTGGAAAACTGAGGCGAGTGGACTGTTCGACCAGGAATCAATCAACAGAAATTGAAGTCAAAAATCTAGACCATCTGGGATTAGTAGCCGGAATTATCGATGAAATAGGAATCGTTGAAATTATCAACGAACAAGTCTCAATTGAGCGAGGAGAAATTGTCACAGCGGGGCAAGTCGTCAAAGCAATTATCCTGAACGGATTGGGATTTGTCTCCCGGGCCTTGTATTTATTTCCTCAATTTTTTGAAGATAAAGCAACCGAACATCTGCTGGGAGAGGGCATCGAACCCAAACAATTAAATGATGATAAAATTGGTCGAGTAATGGACAAACTTTATCAACTTAATGTTTCGGTCATTTTCCTACTCATTAGTTTAGCCGCCGTGAAAAAATTTGGTGTAGCAACCGAGAATTCCCATTTAGATTCGACTTCTCTATCAGTAGAAGGAGAATATAAAAAGGAATACCCAACAGTAGAAATCCTGAAATCAGGAGCAGTGGGAGAAGAAATTGAAACCAGACAAAAGCCAATAAAAATTACCTACGGATACTCCCGCGACCGAAGACCTGACTTAAAACAATTTATGATTGACTTAATCGTAAGTGGGGATGGAGATGTACCTTTATTCCTGAAAGTAGGTGACGGAAATGAAGCGGACAAAGCGGTTTTTGGTCAAATCGCCCGAGAATTTAAAAAACAAGTTTACTTTGACAGTTTAATAATCGGCGATAGCGCCCTCTATAGCAAAGAGAATTTAAAACTAATGAGAGAAATGCGTTGGTTGTATCGAGTCCCCTTCAGCATTAAAGAGGCTCAAAAGTTAGTCGATAGCATCTCAGAAAAAGAGTTAACCGATTCAGAAATACCGGGTTATTCCTGGCAGGAAACAAGCTCTAACTATGGGGGGATAGAACAAAGATGGTTGCTAGTTGAAAGTCAAGCTAGACAAGAATCAGACTTGAAAAAATTAGAAAAAAAATCGAGCAAGAAAAGAATTCTGCCCAAGAAAAAATCCGGCAACTATCCCGAAGAGAATTTGAGAATAGAGCGGTGGCGTTGGCGATATTCAAGGGATTATCTGACTCCTTAAAATATCATCAGTTAACGGAGATTAAAGTCAATCTCATTCCGCCTGAGTCCCAGGGGTCAAAACTCAAATCAAAAGACGATTTACCCTCTCAAAGCTATCAAGTTCAAGCCGAATTAGAGTTAAATTTGCCAGCCATTGAGAGGCTAAAGAAACGAGCAGGACGATTCGTTTTAGCAACTAACAAATTGGAGAAAAAACGATTGAGCAGTGAGGATATACTCAAAAAATATAAAGGGCAACAAGCTCCGGAAAGAGGATTTTCTTTTCTCAAAGACCCCTGCTTTTTTGCCCACAGTGTCTTTCTCAAATCTCCCCACAGAATTGAGGTCATGGCCATGCTCATGGGCTTGTGCCTGCTGGTTTATACTATTGGTCAAAGACAAGTTCGTCTGAACTTAAAACAGCAGGAGACGGGACTGAAAAATCAGTTGGGTAAGTTAACTGACCGACCAACATTACGCTGGATATTTCAGAACTTTCAAGGGATTCATCTCCGACCTATTCAAGACAATCAAAAGATTAGTAACTTAACGGATGAGAGGCGCAACATTTTGAGATTCTTTCCCAAACCTTGCCAGGAATATTATCTCTTATCTTGACCAGATGGATTGACTTCAAGGGGTAATGAAACTTAAGCACTACTCGAACATCTCGCCGCTAGATGTTAAGTCTGATTGCCCAGTAATTCTCAACAAGCACTGTTTATTGAGAATGACCGGGGGAACTCTGAAATTTTCGGCTTAGTTGCCGGCAGCTTGCCGCCAACTCACTCCTCTAGATAAGTATTTTGGCTCACGC
Source organism: Microcystis sp. LE19-131.1A (assembly GCF_027532015.1). Lineage (NCBI taxonomy): Bacteria > Bacillati > Cyanobacteriota > Cyanophyceae > Chroococcales > Microcystaceae > Microcystis > Microcystis sp. LE19-131.1A. The sequence goes on from NZ_JAPZSS010000084.1 coordinate 16,553, forward strand.
CCCTTCCTCTTTTGAGACGTTGTGACACTTAGGGTGCGGAATGTGGGCTTCAATAAATGTGCATGGTGCGTTCCCCAAAATCTCTTGGTGGAGCAGTAGGAGCCACATTAGGGAACGCACCCTACGGCGATGGCGATCGCACTGAGGGCTGACAACCGCGCTCAGGGGCTGCCATTAACCTCAAACTCAGCACCAGCGGCGTCTGCAAGCCATTAGGGAGAGAAAAGACACCTCCGGTACCTTGGAGGTCAGAAGTTCAAATCCTCTATCAAGTAATAACCAGAGGCTTGCATGAAAATTCTGGGGCATGTTTTAAAACAGATCCCAGTAGCCGAACCAGTAAGAATAGGTTTAAAGAGGGAACCATCCTGACCACGCCGGGTTTTCAACGCGAGGATCGTAATACTGGCTCCATACCTTTCGGTCATGGCCGACCACAAACAATGTCACCCCACCGGGCACTCCGCTGATGGCAGTTACCACCGATGTTGGTGGAAATGTGTTATCTCCGAGGGGGAACCAATCAGACCATTTAGCATCTGCAATTCTGGGATCATAGAACTTGCTCCAAATTCGGCCATCTAAACCGACAACGAAGAGACTGGCTGCGCCGGGTAATGAGCTAACGGCAGACACGTTTGTGGTTTCTGGGGAAACGCCACCCCCTAACTCAAACCATCCTGACCATGCTGGATTCTCAACGCGGGGATCATAATACTGGCTCCACACCTTTCGATCACCCTTGATCGCAAACAATGTCACCCCACCGGGCACTCCGCTGATGGCAGTTACCGATAATAAATCTGCCAGATCTACTTGAAGAGCTGATGAAGAGCTGCCAATCTTAGAAAGAGCAGCAGCGGATGTTCCTAATGGGGACGGTTTTCCATCGCTGTTTAAGGCGACACCGCCCGAAAATACGATGTAATACAAGGAATTTTCTTGTTTGCTTCCCACAAATATACCTGTAGCAGTGTCAGGTTCACCCCCTCTCCCTGCAAGCTCATGGCTAATCACAGAGAGACTACCAAGAATATCATCGTCACTTCCAGTATCTCTTTCCCAAAAATAAACTGTTATCGTCCTATCGTATGGAATTGGTAGATCAAGAGTGATTCGAGGTGTTTGATTACCCAATTCAAAATAGTCTTCTTGTAAAGGCCATACCTTCTGCTGTCTCTCCTGGTCAGAAAGACTTATATAGAAATCATCTGAGCCGTCAAGACCGAAGCTGTCAATCAGATCGGTCACCTCCTTCCATACGTCTCCCGCCACGTTTATTGCATCTTTCAGCACCTTCAAAGGCATCAACCCTGTTATCGCTCCAGCCGTTCCTAGCAACCTATTCTGAGCGTCCAAGATGTTACCTAGAAGTTTCGAGAACGCTTTATCATTCTCTTTCCAGAAAAGACCTGTACCTGTTGTTATACATTCTATATACAGAATTCGAAGTGTCGGCATGATTGCATCCTCCAGTAATTTCTACTTGATTTTCAAAGATAAGCTTAGCACCTAATTTCTGGGCTGGCGTCCCCCGGATCTGACTGAGGGACACATCTCTGAGAACCCTTGCAAAAGTATGGGTCTCAAGTCAATGGGGTGGGCAGGGAGCCATGGGGGGTTGGGGCTGCGAAACCAATCCACAGCCCCTCTCTAGGCGACCGAATCATAGTGACTGTCTTCTAAGAAACTAGAATTTTAGGCAGAGTCAGACTGAGTTTCTAAGATAAGCTTAGCACCTAATTTCTGGGCTTTGCGTTGCAAATTGTGAAGAAGTCGCTGACGATACCGTTCATCCTCTTGTTCTGGTGGAATTGCAG
>NZ_JAPZSS010000222.1:0-21325 GCF_027532015.1 Microcystis sp. LE19-131.1A
ACAAAAAAGAGGCAGATTAAAGCCCCTAATGAATAAATTAGCATTATTTTTAGCTTTTCTGACAAGCTAAGTCTTTTTTTTATGCGTTCTAATTATCAGACTAGACTTTACAGTCTGATTTTTTAGTCTAAACTCCAGTTATAATCGCCAAAGTTTAAATAAAATTTTGAAAAAAGGCACGTTAGAAACGCGCCTCAAAAATTATTAATTAAACTTCAGTTAAGAGATCTAAATTTAGACTATTAGCAGCCTAAACGACGTTTGTAGCCTTCAAAATCTTCACGCATTTTCTTATAGGCCAGATCTCGTTCTTGGGGCGACATATAAGCACGATCGCTTAGAGTGCTTGGCTGCGTCATATAAGCTAGAGTAGAAATGTCTCCTCAAAATTATTTTAAAAAGCTTCGTCTTAACGCCTTACATCAATCCATTACCCAAAACCCCGAACTAACGTTAATTTATCAAATTGCCGAAGAATTAGGTTTTTTTGAGCGAGGACATCTTGCCTCTGATTATAAACAACTGTTTGGTTATTTTCCCTCTGAAACTTTTAAAAATAGAACATAATGAGCCATCTTAATTGTCATTGTGAGCGGTAATAAATTCTAATCAGGACAAAAAATTGTGCGAAAACCGATATGATTGGTAGAAGTGTCGATATCTTCGGGATGGCGAGCGGCGGGACGGTAACGAGCGCAGTAGTTAGGGGCGCAGAGGAAAGAGCCTCCTTTGAGGACTTTACGGGGTTTTCGCCTTGAGGGATGAAGTTTGAGGTTATAACTATCTTCTTCGGTTCCGCCTAGGGGATTTTTCGGGGTACAACAGGCTTTAGTCGGGTTTTTGGGATGTTGTTCCTGATACCAATCTTGTGTCCATTCCCAGACATTACCTATCATGTCATAAAGTCCATAACCATTGGGGGGATAGCTTTCTACTGCTTCTGGACCGGGTGCATGAGGTTTGAGATTTTGCCAAGGAAATTGTCCTTGCCAAGTATTAGCCATGACTTTACCATTAGGCATAAATTCATCACCCCAAGCAAATTCTGCCCCCTCTAAACCCCCTCGTGCAGCAAATTCCCATTGTGCTTCAGTTGGGAGTTCTTTTCCTGCCCATTTTGCATAGGCAAGGGCATCTTCATAGACAATATGTACTACAGGATGGTTTTCTCGATTTTTAATTGAACTTCCAGTACCTTCGGGATGTCGCCAATTTGCCCCCGGCATATATTGCCACCAGCAGACAGTACGAGGATCAACGGGACGATCTGGTTTCACAAAAACGGCAGATCCGGGAACTAATATTTCAGGATCAGCATTAGGATAATCTTCTGCTTTCGGTGGTTTTTCAGCAAAGGTAATATATCCTGTTTCTTTGACAAATTTTCTAAATTGTTTATTAGTGACCAAATATTTATCCATCCAAAAGCCGCTAACGGTTACGGTGTGGACGGGTCCTTCTTCAGGATATTTACGACTGTTTGACCCCATTTCAAATGTTCCCCCCGGAATCCAGATCAGATCTTTATGGGGAGGTTTACCTGGAGCAGATGAGGGGTTTTGAGATATTTGCATACTCAAGATATAGCCTTTATTTTATCAAGGGTTAGAGTGGGTAGGGGCAATGCAGAAATTACCCCTACAGCTTTGAAAGCAAATCGGGTCTATGCTACAGACTAAGCAGATTAGTCACGCCACAACATCCCTATTAATTCTGTCTCAGGATCGATCGCGCCCGCGCCCGCGTCATTTTTAATCGTGACAATGACTTTTTTCAGCTTCGCACCTTCAAACTCGAAAAACTCGAACTCATGTTCGTAGTCTGATGATACAGGCTGTCCGGGATCTCGACCAATATTAAATCCCGCCCCAAACTTACCCGGTTGAGTCAGGAATTGCTCAGGATATTCTGGGAAAGCTTCCTCAATCTTGGTACTTCGCTTAATATCATTGATATAGAGTTGTACCTCTCCTATGGTACTACCACCAAACTTGCTATCCGGTTGTTGATTGGGCTTCTTGTTAAATACAACTTTGAGTGTATTTTCCTCGTCGGCAAGATCAGAGAGTGGACAAGTGATCTTCTGTTGCTGTTGTCCTAACCAGTTATAGACATAACAGAGTTTGCCCTCGTAGATATAGAAACTATATCCACCAAAACTTCCTCCATGAGCTATCATTACCCCTTTAGGAGTCTCACCCGTGGAGAAATCAACAATGGCTTCGATTTCGTAAGAACGACCTCGGGTATTCGGAGCAACGGCTTCGGGAATTTCTGATCCCCCTGGATAATAGGTGTAACTGAAGGTAGCATCCTTTGGGTCATCTTGAGCAAATGCTGGGGGACGTAATTGGGGACGATCTCCACCCATAGCCGAGCGATCATCAATAGGCATACCTTTGTATAACCCTGCTTGCACGAACCACATATACTTCATCTGTTCGAGTTTATCGGCATATTTCGGGTCATTAGCTAAGTTACGAGATTGAGTCGGATCGGGAGTTAATTCCAATTTCAGATCCCCATCCATACAGTACAATTCCCAGATATCCTTCTCAAAATTACCCCAATTAGAAGGCGCAGGAGCATGGACAGTACAAACGTGCCAACCTTTATACCAGACTCCTCTTGTTCCTAGCATCGAATAGAACTGAGTTTCTCGCACTTTCTTGGGTTTTCCATTGGCATCCTTGGGTTTTTGCTGGTCAGAGAGTCTGTAAGCAAATTGATACTCAGGTTGAGCATATTCGGGAGCGAAAGTATAGGCGAAGCTAATTCCCTCAATGGGATTTTGGGTGTAACCTTTAACCACTTCTGGGGGTTCTACACCACACATTTCGTAAAGGGTAGGTACTAAGTCAACCGCGTGAATGTACTGTTTGCGAATCCCCGTATCTGCGATACCCGGTCCACACATCATAAAGGGAGTTGCAGCACCACCTTCATAACCTGACCAACGTTTCCAGTATTTGAAAGGCGTATCAAAGCCCCAAGCCCATCCTGTAGGATAGTGATTATAGGTTTTCAGTGTGCCTAAATCTTGGAGAAGGGCAAAGTTCTTGTCAAAATCATCGGGAATACCGTTAAAGAACAGGTTTTCATTCACTGAACCATTAGGCCCACCTTCTGCACTAGCACCATTATCAGCTACAGCAACAATGATGGTGTTATCCATTTGACCCGTTTCTTCGAGAAAATCGAGCAAACGACCAATTTGTTCATCGGTATAGGTGGAGAATGCCGCATAAATCTCGGCCATACGGATAAATAATGCCTTTTCTTCGGGAATTAATCCTTCCCAAGGTTTTACCCAATCAGTTTGAGGCCACGTCTTACCAGCAGGAACTCCTTGGATCTTAGTGTGGTCAGGGTTAGGTTCTCCAAGCTCACCTTCACCATGAGGATTAATCTCCGAGGGTGTTGTTACCTCATCCCCAAAGATGCCTAATTCTTTCATGTTGGCAAGGACTTCTGTGCGATAGACTTCATAGCCATCTTTAAAGATACTTGTCTCGACAAAGGATAAATCTTTTGGATTATCGGGATCTCCCAGGCTCGTGTTATAATCATAATCTAGGATCTTCTGAGGCCAGATTTGATGGGGTGCATGGTTGGCACCGGGACAGAAGTACATCAGCCAAGGTTTATCTGGAGCGATCGCCTTTTGATCTTGGATAAAGGCAACTGCCTTATCTACCAGGTCTTTCGATAGATGATAACCGTTCTCTGTATCCGCCATATTGGGACCATAAGGAGGTTCAATCAGATGGTTATCATAGACCAGATCTGGATACCATTGATCGGTTTCTCCGCCTAAAAAGCCATAATAGCGTTCAAAACCACGACCTAAAGGCCAATGCCGCTTCGTGGATGCCATATTTGCCTCTTCTTCTGGCACTAAGTGCCATTTACCAAGGGCGAAGGTACTCCAGCCACGCTCACTCAATACGGCTGGAATCATGGCATTTTCAAAGGGAATGCGACCATTATTACCAGGGAAACCCGCTGTCACCTCTTCGATACAAGACATCCCGTTACTGGTAGCATTGCGTCCATTTAATAGGGATGAACGAGTGGGAGAACAAAGAGCGGTAGTGTGAAAGTTGGTATAAATTAAGCCTTTTTTGGCAATACGAGCTAAATTGGGCATTTTAATTTTGCCACCAAACATTTCCCAGGCACCAAATCCCGTATCGTCAATGACTATGTAAAGAATATTCGGTGAATTTGCGGGTGCTTTCGGTTCGGCGTAGGGTTCCCAATCGGGTACGGAATCACGAATATCGAGGGCGATTGTCCCGTTGAATTGTTTAGCCATAGAGTCTCCGTAAGAGGCTTGTCACAGGTGTCTGATTCGCTCGTCTGAGAGCGGCCCATTCAAGTTTGAAGCGTACCAGTAACTGACTGACTAGATGCAGAAACGTTGAATCCTGTCATAAAACTTTACCTTGACGGTTCTTCGTTACTTGTTATGGTTCGATAGGGGGGCATAAATCGACTAAATCTTTATCTGGCAAAAGATTTAATTGAACGGTGGCGGCGAATTCAGTGGCGGTGAAACAAAGCAGTTTATTGATGAGTGTGGGGTATGGCTATTTTTTATTTCATGGAAAAAATATCAAACAAAGACTATTTGGTTGTATTATTATACTAGCTGGTGTTTCTCTGTTAAGCATTCTTTAGTAAAATAAGAAAAGGCTCTTCTGGATCAAGGATGATAATCAAAAATTATGGCGAAAGGCTGGCTAAAAAGCGGCAGCGCATATTTTCAAAATCAGGAATCGCGCCTCTAGGAGGGTTAGTGATTCTCCTTCTCCGCTGCCCCACCAGAGTCCTTCCACAGAGTCAACGGTTAGATAATTACTGTGAAAATTATACAACCAATGGATTAACTGAGGGCATGAATACAAAAATAAAGCCTATTAAAAGAATAAGTTATGAATTAAAGCAATCTTGAACATTTTCGACTTAAGCTGTTTGCTGGCTTTAATTCATAACAAAAAGTAAAACACGAAAACCAGAAGACCCAAATCTGAATGGCTTATTAATAACCGGAAAAACTGGCTCAATAGATAATCTCCTTGTTTACTTTATTACTAAAAAAATATGGCTAAAGGGGATCAAATATACGCTTATCGGCAATTGCTCAATCTTCAGGGTGTTTATGCCCATCATGGCATCGATTGCGGTGATGGTAGCGTCATTCATTACCGAAAACCGAGCGAGATTGTTGAACGAACTTCCCTAGAAACCTTTGCTAGGGGCGGTAAAATCTATGTGGTGCGCCATGTAGAGGTGGGATTTTCCTTTATCCCCGATGTGGTGGTAGAAAGGGCGCTAAGTCGTCTGGGGGAGCAGAAATATAATCTTCTTTTTAACAACTGCGAACATTTTGCCACTTGGTGTAAGACCGGTATTAGCAAAAGTCAACAGATAGAAGAATTTATCCCGATTATTACCCATTTACAAGCGGTGGGACTCTACGAACCTCTGAAAAAATCCCTCATCGGAGCCGACCCCAACAATGCCCAAACCCTGTTAAAAGGGGCTTTAAGCAATCTTAAGGTCAGTTGGGATGAAATTCAACCCCAGTACAAAAAAGCCATTCAAGAAGCAGAAACATGGAATCGAGTAGCGATCGAAGCTTTAAGCAGAAATCGCGATGATTTAGCCCGGGAAGCCCTGAAACGCAAGGTAGAAGCCAAAAAACAGGCAAAACGCCATCAGGAACAATTGGATCAAATAGCGGCCATGACCGAAAATGTTCTTAAAAGTCTGGTGATTGCTAACGGTTAGTCTGGATGTAAGTAGGGTTGGCTGAATAAATCTAAAAACCTTGTTGGATAAGGCTTTTAGACTTTTTTCCCTCAAAAAGTGCTGACCATTGGAGTGATCGGGGGTAAAATTCAGGTACTTTTTCCCTGAAAATTAGGTAACTGACTACCTCAAAATCGGTAAAACCCTACACCCCACACCCCACACCCCACACCCTGCCCCCACCAACAAACTTTTTGCCGCAAACCCTATCTAACCCTCTGCCAATTGCCTCGGTTGATTCCCATCCACATCAGGTAATTTTAGTTGTTCGCCATGGAAATCTGGATTATTTTACGTTTTTCAATCGCCGCTGCCATTATCGCTTTAGTTTGCTGGTCTTTAGCCAGTGCCGTGCGCGATAGTTGGCAAGTTGCCCGACGGATGCACTCCATCCCTTGCTCCCACTGCCGCTACTTTACCAACGATTATCGCCTCAAATGTAGTGTACAACCCAGGAGCGCCAACACCGAACAAGCGATCGACTGCGGTGATTATTTTCCCGGGGCCTAGTCGGCAATAATACCGAAAAGCTTTTCGAGATGGTGCGAAATTTGCTAGTCTAGGCTAAATAGGTCTGAAATAGTATAGAAACGTGGATACAATTATTGGTCGGGGCAAAACAGCCCGTAGAGCTTACGGTATCGATGAAATCGCACTTGTACCCGGAGTGCGAACCCTCGATCCTAGTTTAGCCGATACCCGTTGGTCTCTCGGCAATATCGAGCGGGAAATCCCGATTATCGCCAGCGCTATGGATGGGGTGGTGGATACTAAAATGGCCGTCCTTCTCTCCGAGTTGGGGGCGCTAGGGGTACTAAACCTCGAAGGTATTCAAACTCGTTACGAGGATCCTAACCCGATTCTCGATCGCATTACCGCAGTCGGCAAAGCAGAATTCGTCGGTTTAATGCAGGAACTCTACGCAGAACCGATTAAACCGCAACTAATCGAGCTTCGTATCCAAGAAATTCAAGAAAAAGGCGGTATTGCGGCAGTTAGCCTCACCCCTGCCGGTGCCGTCAAATACGGTGCTATCGTTGCCCAAGCAGCGGCCGATATTCTCTTTGTCCAAGCAACGGTTGTTTCCACTGCCCATTTATCCCCGGAAGCTATCACCCCCCTCGATTTAGTGCAATTGTGCCAAGAAATGCCCATTCCCGTGGTTTTGGGTAACTGCGTCACCTACGAAGTCGCCCTTAACCTGATGAAAACTGGGGCAGCCGGGGTTTTAGTCGGTATCGGTCCAGGGGCCGCCTGTACTTCTCGCGGCGTTTTAGGGGTGGGAGTTCCCCAGGCCACTGCTGTGGCCGATTGTGCCGCCGCTAGGGACGATTTTTTCCGAGAAACCGGTAAATACGTCCCCGTTATTGCCGATGGCGGCATTATTACCGGCGGTGATATCTGCAAATGTATCGCCTGTGGGGCCGATGCGGTGATGATTGGTTCTCCCATTGCCCGGTCCGTGGAGGCCCCCGGCCGCGGTTTTCACTGGGGTATGGCCACACCTAGTCCGGTTCTACCCCGGGGAACCAGGATTAGTGTGGGCAGTACGGGAACTATTGCCGAAATCCTCGTCGGACCGGCAAAATTAGATGATGGTACTCATAACCTCCTAGGGGCGCTGAAAACCAGTATGGGGACTTTAGGTGCTAAGAACTTAAAGGAAATGCAACAGGTGGAAGTGGTGATTGCCCCCTCGCTGCTGACGGAGGGTAAAGTCTATCAAAAGGCCCAGCATTTAGGTATGGGTAAATAAAAGTTATCAGTGAACAGTGATCGGTTATCATCAGTGTTAAGTTTTTGATTTGTGCTGGAGATGGGTTTTTTGCTTGGTATGACCATCCCCTTCAGGTTCGGTTCTACCGACTGCCACTATCTCAAAAAACTGTTAAATTGGAAGAACCAAAAGGATAGTTTATAAAAAAATTGAGTTAAGGAGATCAAAGGTGTATAGAGAAAACGATCGCCCTCACAATTTATTCGGTACCGATAGTGAATTTTCCGAGAGTTTGTGGCAGTATGTCCAGACCTTAAGTCCCGAAACAATCGCCCAACTCTCGAAACCAGAATCCCAAGAGGTTTTTCAAGTGATGGAACGCAACATTATCGGACTTTTGGGCAACCTTCCTTCCGAACATTTCGGTGTCACTATCAGTACCAGTCGCGAACATCTGGGCCGGTTATTGGCCTCGGCAATGATGAGTGGTTACTTTCTCCGCAATGCTGAACAGAGAATGAATTTTGAAAAATCCCTCGCTAGTCTCCAGAGCGGTTCCAGCGATTTTTAAAGTTGAGCGGTAGTTAGTTTGAAAGGGAAAAAGAAGCAATCAGATTTTAGTTACAAGATAACTTTGATCTGACTGATAACTGATAACTGATAACTGATAACTGATTAAAGACAGTTTTGCTGCCAGAGTAGCTCTTTTTCGATTCCTTGTTTTTCTCCGGGGGGTACAGTCCTTTCCCGCATAATATAAAGTTGCAGGGATTTAATCTGTTGATCACTACCGTGCTGCTGATTCCAGTTTTGACAGAGATAATGACCAAACTCTCCATAAACTGACCGACCGATAGCTCGATTAAGATTAATAAAATATTGTCGCCACTGCATGGTTTTATACAAACGATTGCGATCGCTATCCGTGGGTTTATCCCAAATTACCGGCTGTCCTTCTCTAAATAAATCTACCGTGGAACCATCGACTAATTGACTGACTGCCAGAAACCAAGCATCATCCCGGGGCGGACCAGGGGCAAAAATACTCCAATATTGGTCCAAACGGGTAACTCTTGCCAGAATATCAATTGTATTAAAAGTACGACGGGTGAGCAAGCGATCGAGGGATTGAACTAAAGGTGTATTTAAGTCACCCCTATCGACCGATTGCCGGACAAAACTGCGTAAATTCCAGATACTGGTCAACAATAAGAAGAAAATTACCAAAATATTTAAGGGTAAAGAGGATTTAATCGTCAGGGGACAAAACTTGAGAGGTTTAGTGAAATTGCCCATAAAACGACGATGGGAGGCAATCCACTCATAAATTCTCGTTCCTAGGGTCATGAGGGGCGGTAAACGCAAAATTGGGGCTAAAAACCAGAAAATCGGCGAAAGACTGACAATATAAACCAATGCTGACCATTTAAACCAGCGTTTTCCCTGCCAATCTTCCACTACCCAAGAATTTTGGGCCACCATATCCTCGTATATTGAGGGGTTATCTTGCGCGACTAACAGGGGAGTGCCGGGTAAAATGAGAAAAGTGCGGAGAAGATAAACAACTTTCTTACAAAATCCACAATCTCGATCGTAATTAATCCTTAAACCTTCTCTTTCTGGGGTTATCATCCGTTTTTGTCCCCAATCCCAGACAAGACTAGGTATGATCGGCAACCAATGGGTAACACTCAAAAACGGGAAAATTCCCAGATGAAAACTGAGAGCAAAACCGATATGTAAGAGAATAAACGAGAGAATAGCGACTATTTTAAAGAAACTATTGCGAAAGGGAATAAAAATAAGCAGTGGACCCACCCATTCAAAGATTAACGCTGAAAAGGTCAGGATTTTTAGTAATTGTTGCGGTAAAGATAGTAAGAAACCAGCAAAAGCAGTACCGTATTGATCGTAACTGAGAGAGTAATAAACGGCCGTACCATCGGGCCACCAAGTCTCACTTTTGGTTTTAAAGGCCGCTGACCACATATAGATGTAACACACCTGTATCATAAAAGCCACCGTGGCAGCCGAAACTACGCGCTTGGGTAAGGGGTTGGGATTGGTGTTTAAGGCACTTTCCACGGAATAACAGGCACCGAGGGGTAAAAACATCGCCCAGAATAATACTGCCCGGATTACGTCATCGGCGGCAAATAGTAACAGGGGGTTGCGATGATGTAAAGAGACGATTAGCGCCCAAGTGGCGATCGTGGCTAAACGGGTATGATAGCCAATTAAGAGCAATAATGCGATCGCTATAGCGACAATAAACAGGATACTCTGCACCAGCACCGAGTCACTGAGAGCAAAAATAGACCAGTAAAAAGGACTAGCAGAGACTTTTGATAAGCTTCCTAGAGGTAAAACCCCTAATTCGCTGTAATGGGCAGTTACTTGGCTAAAACGAACCGATAAATCGACTAAAACCACTAACGCCAAGGCAATGCGAAATAAAGCCAGCGATCGCAGGTCAAACCCGAAAATCTCTGCCAGTCTTTGTCTAAATGATTTTGCCATTATCGCCATAGGATGATGATTCCCTCCACTTTTTCAATAAACCTACTTTATAGCAAGTAAAAAGGCCAAAGGCAAAAGAAAGCTGTATTCTCCGAGTCAGTATTCAGGAGATTATTTTTATTTATTCTTCTCTCCCATCTCCCATCTCCCTCATAGGTATAGGTTTTTTACATTAGAACTCTTGCGAATTAATTATATGTCATAATTATAGGTTAACTAATTTTTTTTTTGGAAAATTAGTTAGTACATTTCTTCTGAATGAAAACCTGAAGTTTTGCTTTTAACTCAAAACTCTTTAGATATGCTTTAATTTGGTTGTCAAAACCTCTTTATTTAAGCATCACAAACTTTATCAATTATAAAAATTGAGAATAAATTCTCCTTGACTTGATTAATGTTTGGCAACTTTTAAGAAGCTGCTACACCTAACTCACACTTACAAACAGCCGCCAACAGGTTAGGGACTTGCGCTTTGATAATGTACCTTTTGGGCGAACGCAGTTCGCCCCTACATTGTGAACAAAATCCGTCACTGAGTTAAAAAGGAAAATTGAGGTAGAATAAATGAGTGTTATCCTGTTAGAATCGAAACTACAGCATCGATCAAGGAGTGAAACAAATATGCCGGCGGGCTATGAAGAAAATCCCAGAATGCCCCTAGATAAAGTTATTTTTGTTATTGCTTGCATCTATCTAGGTTGGGTGGTGGCATGGCTAATCAGTCAAAAAAATGCCCCCATCTCTCAAAATGGCACGATTTCCCAGGAAGATAAAAAATTTATTGCCTATCTGCAATCATCCCTTGCTATTATTGATCGCCAAAGTCAAACTTCATCCCCCGATCCCAATCCTGCTGCCAAAAATAACCCTTCTCCAGTAGTGCCAGTTCTACCAGCACCACCCGCTAATTTACCGGTTAATAATACTCCCCAGATCATAGAAAGAATTTACGTTCCTGTTTATCCCCAAACCCCTGAAACTACTGCCAAACTTGTCCCAGTTACACCCTCAAGTCCCGACATTGCTGCACCACCATTACCGGCTGCTCCCCAGGTAAATCGACCGGTGGCAGCGGTTATTCCTACCAATAATCAGGTGAAAAATACCCTGGTGGGGGTGATGGATTTAGGCGATCGATCTACAGCTTTATTTGATAATAAGGGCATAACTACCCGTATTTCTCCGGGGGAATTTGTCAACGGTTGGACTTTAGTGGAAGTTGGCAATCAACAGGTTATTTTGTCTCGCAATGGCCAAACAAAAGTCCTAGAAGTGGGACAATCTTTTTAGGTTAAACGACGGATAAATTCCAAGGGTAAACCGTCTGTATCGGCAATAAAGGTGACTTCATAGACATGATCGCCGATCATCTGTTGTTGGGGGGGCAAAAGAATATTTAAAGGTTGATATAAATTGGCATCCTCTTGATGGGCTTGCTGAAAGTTATTTGTTAATTTTTCTAACCATTCTGGTAAATTGCTGACATTTTCTGTTAGGTCAAAAGACAAGTGATAATAACCGACATAATGCTGATCACCAAAGGCATCGGGTGCGGGTTTCGGTTGGGGAATTTGGATTAATTCGATGCGTCCGTTTAACCCGATGAGCCAACAGGCCAAAGTATAACCCGTGGTGAATCTTTCCTCTAGGGTAAAACCGAGAAGTTGATAAAAAGCGATCGCCCGATGGATATTAGCCGTCCGAATAGAAGCATGGTGCATTTTCAGTGATCAGTAATCAGTCAAAAAGACGAAAATAGGGATAGCGTTTGGGAACCCCCGGTTCTTTTTCCAGATCAAAGTTAATTACATCCCAACAGGGTTCATCGGGGGCATCGGGACTAAATTCTACTGGTAAACCGTAGAGACGGGGAATAGCGGCTTCACCCGGTTCATTACCGCGCCAAGTGGTGTTACGTTCTAGGTAGGAACTAACTAAATCCCGATAACGGTTGGCAATAATTACTTTAGTCGCTTTAAATCCTTGGGTATAGAGGCGATCGAGTGCTTCGTGAATCTCAAAACGAATACCATCCGGGTGAGTGTGTTGACGATACCACTCACCATTCCAGAGTCGCCAATGCCGTCCTGACTGCAAGTGAACCAACTCACCCGTTTTGGGATCGGCTTCAAAAGCCCCATGGCGCGGACACAAATAGGTATCCGTCAAAGTGAGGGCGGGGATTAGCTGCCGACAGTGAGGACAATGGATATCGGGGCCAAAAACAGGGTATTGTAAACTTGCATTGATCATGGAAGAACCTAAACTAAAAATTGTTATCTTTGTACCAATAATCCTATATATATTATACCCAACCAAATTGGACGGGTATTCTCTTTCGACTTTAGTGCAGATCCTCCCATGTCTTTAGATAACTTAAGATCAACTTCTAATTTCTGGCCGATTGTCGATGTCAGTCAAGCGGCTTTTATCGCCCCTAATGCCACGGTAATAGGCGATATTTCCCTAGCTGTGGGGGTGAGTGTTTGGTATGGGGCGGTATTGCGTGCCGACGTGGAACGCATCGAAATTGGGTCCTATACTAATATCCAAGATGGGGCGATCCTACACGGAGATCCAGGCAAAATTACTATCCTTGAAGATTACGTTACCATCGGGCATCGGGCGGTAATTCACGCAGCCCATATTGAACGCGGTTGTTTAATCGGCATTGGGGCAGTGATTCTCGATGGTGTGCGCGTCGGGGCGGGTAGTATTGTCGGGGCGGGTAGTATTGTGACAAAAGATATACCACCGCGATCTTTAGTGGTGGGTATTCCCGCTAAACGCGTCCGGGAAGTGTCGTCACAGGAGGCTCAAGAGTTGATTGAACACGCCGAGCGTTATGCTAAACTTGCCCTCGTTCATGGGGGAAAAGGTACTGATACCGGATTCCCAAAAGGGGCGGTTTAGGGTATAAATATAAAATGAGAATCAAGTAACAATCTTTTAAGCACTGACCGAGGAGAAGGAAATCTATGGACTGGAGAGTGTTAATCGTTTTAACCCCTTTGCTTATTGCTGGTGGCTGGGCTTTCTTCAATATCGGCGCTGCCGCTATTAGACAAGCTCAACAGTTTCTCAGCAAACAAAGTTAATAAAAGTTTATAATTTTTAGTAAAACCGATCCCCTAGGCGATCGGTTTTTAATTTTTCCTTATGGGGCGATCGCTGATTGGGTTGTAGGGTGTAGGGTGTGGGGTGTAGGGTGTAGGGTGTGGGGTGTAGGGTGTGGGGGGAATAAATAAAAATAATCTCCTGAATCCTGAATCCTGACTCCTGAATCCTGTCTCCTGAATCCTGAATCCTGAATCCTGACTCCTGGCTCCTGAATCCTGTCTCCTAACCCCACCAATATACCTTTTCAGCAATCTCTACCTAACCATGAAATCTAACTATCAAAATCTCATTGAAGAACTTGCCCATCTGGAAATTATCACCGATCCGGGACAAGTGGCGAAACTTTCCTTAGATTATTATCATTTTAGTCCCATTTTAGAGGCACAACTGCAAGATAAACGGGCTGATTTAGTCATTCGTCCCCACAATAGCCAAGAAGTTATTGACATCGCTAAAACCTGCGTTAAATACCAAATTCCTTTAACAGTTAGAGGTGCGGGTACAGGTAATTATGGTCAATGTGTTCCCTTGCAGGGAGGAGTAATTTTAGACACAACCAAACTAACAAAAATTATCTCGATCGAACCGGGTACAGCACGGGTAGAAGCGGGGGTAAAAATGGCATTTTTTGATAAACAAGCTCGCGCAATCGGTTGGGAATTAAGAATGGCTCCCTCTACCTATCGGACGGCGACAATTGGCGGTTTTATCGGGGGTGGCAGTGTGGGCATGGGTTCGATTAATTATGGACAATTGAAGGATAGGGGCAATCTGCAAGCAGTGCAGTTAGTCACCCTAGAAACAGAACCAAAAATTATCGAACTACGGGGGGATGAGGTAGAAAAAGTCAATCATGCCTACGGAACCAATGGTATTATTACCGAGTTAGAAATAGCCCTCGCTCCCTGTTATCCTTGGGCAGAATTTATCGTTACTTTTGCCGATTTTATCACCGCCGCTAAATTCGGTCAAGCTCTTAGTGATAGTGATGGCATTGTCAAGAAAATGGTTAGCGTTCACTCCTGGCCAATTCCCGCTTATTTTATCGCTCTTAAGGATTATTTACCCACAGGAAAAGCGGCAGTTTTGTTAATAGTATCGGACAGCGATCGAGTCGCATTAGAATCTTTAATTAAAGAATATAATGGTGAACTTACCTACTATAAAACGCCAGAAGAAACCCAAAAAGGCAACAGTATCTTAGAATTTACTTGGAATCATACCACTCTCCATGCGCGTAGTTGTAACCCCAAAATAACTTATCTACAGGCTTTTTATTTTAATCTAGCCACGGTAGAGAAACTCTATAATTATTTTGGGGAGGAAATAATGATGCACCTAGAATTTTTGAGATTTCAAGGTAAAGTTATTCCCGCCGGTCTTCCCTTGCTAGAATTTACCACAGAAACTCGATTAAATGAGATTATTGCTATCTATGAACAACAGGGGGCAGCTATTGCCAATCCTCACACTTATATCATGGAAGATGGCGGCAGCAGACAGATTAATCCGCTACAACTAGAATTTAAACAACTCGTCGATCCCTACGGATTGAACAATCCGGGTAAAATGCGAGCATGGGTTGAAGCAAGGGGGTAGGGATTCGATTCAAGCTAAATTAAACAAGATAAGTAGGTAGGCGTTAAAAACTATTAGATGCCCCCCTTATCAAGGGGGGATTAAGGGGGGATCGAACCTAAAACACTAACCGGTGAAAAGGGAGTGGGGAAAACAAAACTCTCCGCTGCCCCTTGCCTATTCCCGGACTTACCCCGATCCGATACAATTAAACGGTTGTCTTGGAAGAATTAATAGTGATCGAGCGTTATACTCTCCCCGCAATGGGGAATTTGTGGACGGATAGATATAAATATCAAACATGGCTAGAGGTAGAGATAGCCGTCTGTGAAGCGCAGGCAGAATTAGGCTATATTCCCGGGGATGCAGTAGAAGAAATTAAGGCAAAAGCTAATTTTGATCCCGATCGCATTTTAGAAATAGAAGCAGAAGTGCGCCACGATGTCATCGCCTTTTTAACAAATGTTAACGAATATGTGGGCGAGCCGGGGCGTTATATTCATTTGGGTTTAACCAGTTCTGATGTATTAGATACCGCTCTGTCCTTACAATTAGTCGCCAGTTTAAACCTGATTCTAGAACAATTAGAAGATTTCATTCAAGCCCTGCGCTATCGCGCCCAAGAACACCGTTATACAGTCATGGTGGGACGTTCCCACGGCATTCACGCCGAACCGATCACCTTTGGCTTTAAACTAGCGGGATGGTTAGCGGAAGTGCTGCGGGGACGCGATCGTTTAATTCGCTTGCGCCAAGACATCGCCATCGGTAAAATATCCGGTGCAGTGGGAACCTATGCCAATATTGACCCGAAAATTGAGGCGTTAACCTGTCAGAAGCTAGGATTAGAACCGGATACCGCTTCCACTCAAGTTATCTCGCGCGATCGACACGCCGATTATGTGCAACAATTAGCCTTATTAGCGGCTTCGATCGAACGTTTTGCCGTGGAGATTCGCAACCTGCAAAGAACCGATGTCCTAGAAGTGGAAGAATACTTTTCCAAAGGACAAAAAGGCTCCTCCGCTATGCCCCATAAACGTAATCCCATCCGTTCAGAACGCTTAACGGGAATGGCGAGAATTATCCGTAGTCATAGCGTTTCCGCTTTAGAAAATATCGCCCTCTGGCACGAAAGAGATATTTCCCATAGTTCCGTAGAACGGGTGATGCTGCCAGATGTTTGCATTTTGACCCACTTTATGCTCAAGGAAATCACCGATTTAGTCAAAAATCTGCTAGTGTATCCCGAAAACATGAAGCGAAATATGAATGTTTACGGTGGCGTGATTTTCAGTCAAAGAGTTCTTTTAACTTTGGTGAGTAAGGGAATTAGCCGGGAATCTGCCTATAAAATCGTCCAAGAAAACGCCCATCGCGCTTGGAACACCGATAACGGCAATTTTAAAGCTTTTATCGGTCAAGATGAGCGAGTTACCGCTATTTTATCCCCCGACGAGATCGAAAGTTGCTTTGATCCCCAGCAGCACCTAAATCATCTTAATAGCATCTACCAAAGGTTAGATATTTAAGGAGCTTTCAGTGATCAGCTAACCACTAGCTTGTTGCTTTAGAAAGGTAATGACAGCGTTTTGGATTGTCGGTTGGCGATCAATTTTTTCTCAGAAAGCGATCGCTATTCGCTTCTCGATCATGGTTGCGTTTGAAGATAAAACTAAAGAATCGGCGCAAGCGAGTACGAATCGGGTAAAATAAGGGTCTGTATTCGGAGTGTTCGTTTTTACGATGAAAATCAAACTCTGGAATTTAGGTAGTATTAAAGAGGCAGAAGTGGATCTTCGGCCTCTAACCGTTATTATTGGCCCGAATAATTCTAATAAAACTTATATCGCCTACTCGATTTATGGGTTATGGATTAATCAGCATGACGGCCTTATTTTTTCTAGTGAAATTTTAGAAAAAATAGAATTTACAAATCAAGCCGATCATTGGTCTTTAAAAATAGACCGACGTTTTTATGATGTTATATCCGAAATTGTTCAAAAGTCCGCATCTGAATTTAGCGGGATAAAACTACAATCATTTTTCCAAGATTCTAGCGGCAAGATTTTTGAAAAAACGAAATTCAGTATCGAAATTTCCGAAGATGATATTAAAACAGCTATAGAAAAAGTTTTAGCGGATACAATTGAATATCGCGGGTCATTAGCTTCACTTGGAATCAAGAAAATCGAGCGAAGCGAGAACAATAATGAGATTTTATTTTATCCAGAAAAAGAAGATAAAATTGATAATTATAAAGACATAGTTTTTCTTAATTTTGTTGCTAATGTTGTAAAATTTTCATTTTCCGATATACTTCCTTTACCCGCCGAAAGAAACGCTTTTATAAATACCTATAAAATGCTGGCCAATAGAAGATATAAGCTACTTAAAGAGAATCAGAGAGAGCTATTAATGCAAAGACGTATTAATCAAGATAGACAGTTAGAGTTACTGAAAGAACAGGGAGATATTCGCTATCCTCAACCAGTAGAGGATTTTTTAGATTTTTTAACTGACATAGAACTAGAAAATAAGCCCGATCCCATTGCCAAAAACAAAAATGATTTTCAAAAATTAGCCGATCAAATTGAAAAGTATATTCAAAATAACAATAAAACAATCTTTAAAAAGACTAAATTCGGAGGCAGAGAAATTAAAGTTTCGGTAAAAAGAAGTTTAGAGATCGATCTTTATAATGCTTCCTCGTCTATTAAACAATTAGCCCCGCTTTTACTCTATTTGCGCTATCGAGCAAAATCGGGGGATTTTCTGGTGATCGATGAGCCTGAAATGAACTTACATCCAGAATCTCAGGTAAAATTGTTAGAATCTTTAGCGATTTTAGTAAATTTAGGAGTTAGAATTTTATTGACGACTCATAGCCCCTATTTGATGGCTCATCTTAACAATATCGTTAATGGTAATCACCAAAATCCAGAACTTTTAGCCGAACAAGCTAAATTGCTTTATCTGCAAGATAGCCGAGCTTTTCTTAAAATGGAACAGGTTAGCGCCTATGAAATGAAAAATAATCAATTACTTTCTTTACACGACCCTGAATACGGTATTCGTTGGGATACTCTCAGCGATGTATCAGTTGATATTCAACAAAAGTTTTTTGCAATTTATGAAGCAGGACAACAAAACCAAGAAACCGAAGAAGGATGTTCCTCAGAAGAAGAATAAACTCGATTGGCAAAAATTTAACTTTTTAGAAAATCTGCTTATTTTCTGTACCGTACCCGATCGGATCGCTCCACCCGAAAGCGGTGTCAGCTTTCGGATTACCAAGCCAAAAAAAGATTCCGTTTGTATTTTATTTAAAACTGATCGTCAGAAGGATCCTCTCGTTAGAGATCAAAATCAGAAAAGACCTGATTATTTATCTCTTTTTATTCAGAATGGCTTACTTCTGCTGACGATTATCGAGATGAAGGGAACTAATAAAAATTCCACGAGTACAGGTATCGAACAAATTACAACTTTTAGAGATATTTTAAAACAAGAAATTGCCGATCATGTCACCAGGAAACTCAAATATAAATTACAAGCTATCCTATTAACTCCCTATAATGCCGATATTCCTCGAAAGGCGATCAACGAGGAAGCGGAGAAAGGATTTATTATTTTACCTATCCAGTATAATTTGAAAGCGGAGCTTTATCCTTATGTTTCCAAGACTTACAGGAAAGCGGATTTAAGCAAAATAAATTATATTCACGACGAGCAACATAAAGAATCCGATTGTTTGTTAATCGAAAACTTGTTGGCTAGACAAGCATCGGACAAACGTGAACAGGATAACTATTATTTATGTAAATTCACTCCCACCAAAGATAGAAAAGGCATCTATATAGATTATCAGGTGTCGAGCGATCGAGACTTGATCACCCTATTAACCGTATTAACCGATCCGCAGGGAAAGAAAGTTCAATTGGCTTACTGTAGTGATGATTCTCAAAGTTCAATCGATCAAATTCAGGAAGAGATTAAAAATTTAAACATATATGGAATGGTAGAGATGGTAAGTCGCCTAATCAATAGTTAGTATAAAAAAAAGGTTAATTGCTTTTTATTCTCTTTGATAACAGGGTGAAAATTACTGCTTTTCATCTTAATTCGCTTCCCTTCAATAGTGGATATTATAGTGGTAAGTTGAGAAAGCCAAATGCTGACATTTTCATCATCTTGCCAATTAATTAATTGACTCACCAGAACTGGAGAATGAGTGTTCACTATTACTTGGCGTAAAGGCATTTCAGTATCTTTAAAATCGACAGTTAGCTCTTTTAATAATCTTGCCATTGCTTCAATACGAAAAGGATGAATGCCATTTTCTGGCTCTTCAAAACACAGTAATCCTGTGTGTTGTCGGTCGTATTGCAGGACACATAATGTTAATAAACGTAGGGTTCCTTCGGAAAGCACTCTTGAAGAAAACTCCCGACCATCATCACCTTTTACCTTGATAATAAATTGTCGATTTGCTTTGTCATCATAAACATTAACTTCTGTAAGATTCGGTAGCAGATTATTGAGATCACGGGAAATTGCTGTGAGGTTATATTTATCATCTTGTTTAATGCGAAATAAAGCAGCGGCTAAATTCTTTCCGCTTGCTGTTATTGTATCTCTGATGCCCATATCTTGACGAGTAGGTTCTCGCAAATCTTCGGGATTAAGCTGCATAAACTTCCAACTCAGCATTTCTTGTTTGGCGGCTAATATATGTTTAAAATCTATGGTATTAATGCTGCTTAAAACAGTTTGTGATGCGTTTTTTGCGGGAAATACTTTTTTATTTCCTTGTTGACCGTCTTGAGGTACAACAATGGTAGCAATACCATTAATATCTTCAGTCTTAATATAAGGAATCGCTCTCCTACCCGTTACTACTTTTGGTCGCCAAGTTTCCAATACTGTCTTAGGAATATAATTTTTTACCCAATTATCTTCATTGTGCTTTAAATTTTCTAAACGTTCATCAACAATATACAAGTTTTCAAATCCACTTATATTAGACTCTCGTTTAATTTTTAATTGATAGCGTAATCTTGTATATTTAAGATCAACTTCTCCACCCCAATTATCTTTTACCTTGCGATTGACTAACATTTCAACTATAAATTCCATTTCCGTGGCGTAGTCGTCCTCATCATATTGGGTAAAAAGTTCGCTAGGATGTCCTCTTTGCTCGCTAAAAGCCGTCTTCAGATCCACTTCTGCCAACCGCGTCAACAATTGCAAAGCATCAAATAAATTACTCTTACCAGAAGCATTAACCCCAGCAACTACAGTAAGCGGCGTGAATACCATTTCAAAATTATGAAAGGATTTAAAGCCATGAATTTTAATATAAGTAATCATAGTTTTAGGCGATAGGTAATATTAAAACATCAGCGCGACATTTAACCATACTGGACAATCTTTTTAACTTTCGCCTGATACCGTCCTACTATAATCTAGACATTGGCTTACAGGGGTAGTGCGATGCCGCCGATTTTGTCGGGTGCGTTACCTGCTGCAACGAGGGAGAACGCACCTTACCGATCGATTCCTGAGAGTATAGGGTCTTAGTCTGACAAAACCCATAGACAACAGCTTATCTGGCTGACGGCCGACGGCTGACGACCGGCGGCTAAAAATTAACATTGCAAGAAAACTTAACAATTGGCCAAGAAACTCGATCGAGTAGGTAGAATAGCAAGTAAACCATTTTGTAAACTCCAACCGATTAACTAACTAGAATAGAGATAACCCAGAACGCCTGTGATAGATAAAAGACGCACTACTCGCGATCTCCCCCAAATTAACGAAAGAATCCGCTTTCCCGAAATCCGCGTTATCGATAGCGACGGCTCTCAGCTAGGCATTATTACTCCTGCCGAAGCTTTGCGCGTGGCCGAAGAAAAGGAACTTGATCTCGTCCTCGTCAGTGAAACGGCAAGTCCTCCCGTTTGCCGGATTATGGACTATGGCAAGTACAAGTTTGAACAGGAGAAAAAAGCCCGCGAAGCCAAGAAAAAACAGCATACAGCCGATATAAAAGAAGTTAAAATGCGCTATAAAATCGATGAGCATGACTACAACGTGCGAGTCAACCAAGCGCAACGTTTTTTAAAAGCGGGAGATAAGGTAAAAGCGACGATTACCTTCCGAGGTCGGGAAATTCAACACTCTAACCTAGCGGAAGAATTACTGGCTCGCATGGCCAAGGATTTAGAGGATGTAGCTGAGGTACAGCAAGCACCAAAAAAAGAAGGTCGTAACATGATGATGATGTTATCGCCGAAAAAATAACTAACTAATCCAGAAAAAGGGGCTAAGTCCCCTTTTTTGTTCTTCGGAAATCCCGAAAGGAACCCGATCATTTAAGTAGCTGGTTATAATTAAATTAAAAATGGATTTTAGGTTCGATCCCCCCTGCCCCCCTTGATAAGCTATCCCTTATAGGGATCTTTCTTAACAATTTTTGCAGTAAGCACTCCAACCCTTATCCTGACTTGATTTCAGTTTTTTCTTTGTCAGTAAGGGTGTCAACAAGGAATATTACAAATTGTTAACCGA
>NZ_JAPZSS010000089.1:0-14080 GCF_027532015.1 Microcystis sp. LE19-131.1A
GCTGGGTAGCCAGTAATTCAAGAGAGCCAGTCTGAGATGTTGAGACAAGGGAAGCCAAAACCATAAAAAGAGATACCTCGTTTACATTTGACGGATAAAGCCAAGGAAGTTATTCCATGCTTCAGATTGACTGATCATAAATTATATTGATATAGTAGTCAAGTGTACATGGCCACAGTATATACAAAAGTTAATGATTAAACAGCCCATCGCAATTGTTGGTATGGGATGTCGTTTTCCCGGAGCCAATAATCCTAGTGAATTTTGGGAGATACTCCAAAATGGCGTACATAAGATAACTAAAGACCCTATAGATCGCCCTACGCAGATGACAGGTTGGGCGGGATTTCTCGATGGCATAGATAAATTTGATGCGGCGTTTTTTGGCATTTCTTCGGAAGAAGCGATCAAGATGGATCCTCAACACAGACTTTTGTTAGAAACCTCTTGGGAAGCCTTAGAAGACGCTGGGCTAGTTCCCGCTAATTTAGCAGGGACCGATACTGGCGTTTTTATTGGGCTTTCTGGTAGTGAATATCCGAATTTATTAATTGAAGATTCAACCTTTAATACCACCATTGGAACTCTCGACTGTATGTTAGCCAATAGGATTTCTTCCTATTTTGATTTTCAGGGTTTAAGTATAACAATAAATACCGCTTGTTCTTCTGTATTAGTGGCCATAGATAGTGCCTGCCAAAGCTTATGGAATGAAGACATTTGTTTGGCTTTAGTAGGTGGTACACATCTAACTTTTTCTCCCGTGATTGCCTCTAGATATGTCAATGCGGGTTTGATTTCTGCCGATGGTTTGTGTAAAACTTTTGATGCTAAAGCGGATGGTTATGTTCGGGGCGAGTGCATCGGAGTCGTTGTCTTAAAACTTCTATCCCAAGCTCAAGCGGATGGCGATCGCATTTATGCTGTGATTCGGGGGAGTGGCGTTAATCACAATGGTAGTGGTAATGGCTTGACCGCACCCAATATGCAAGCCCAGATTGCTCTCTTGCAAAAAGTTTATCAACGGGCAGAAATTAATCCCAATTCCATTAATTATATTGAAGCTAACGGTACGGCAACGCCCATTGGAGATGCCCTAGAAATGAAGGCATTAGGAACAGTAGTTGGCAAAGATCGAACTGCTGATAATCCCTGTCGGGTGGGCAGTGTAAAAACCAATATTGGTCATACAGAGGGCGCTTCTGGTATTGCGGGGTTGATTAAAGTTGCTCTTTCCCTCTATCACCGTCAAATACCCCCCACTTTACATTGTCAAGAGCCTAATCCTGCCATTCCTTTTGCCAAACTAGGACTAAAAGTACAACAAACCTTAGAAACTTTACCCGAAGAAACAGGGCCAATTCGAGCAGGGGTTAGTTCTTTTAGTCTGGGGGGAACGAATGCTCATCTGATATTAGAATCAGTCCCGTCTCAAGCAAAAGCTGAACCTAATCTTTCTCCTTTACAAGTTTTTACCCTAACCGCCAAGACTTCTACTGCTTTACAAGCTTTGGTGCAACGTTATCAATCTTTCCTAGAAGATAACCCTGAAGTCGCTTTGTCCGATATTTGTTTTATGGCTAATACTAGGCGATCTCAATTCTCCCACCGTCTAGCTATGATCACTGAATCAAAAGAACAATTGCAAGAGCAACTAAATATGATTGTTCGCCAAGAAGCATTATCAAGTGTATTCAGTGGACAAGTTATAAGGCAAAAATCCGCACCAATTTGTTTTATTTTTTCTGGAAAAAGCCAGAAACTTAAACTAATTATTAAATCCCTTGCTCAAAGTCATCCAGCCATCTATTCATTGCTAGAAGAATTGCAACCACTTATTTCTTCTTATTCGACAAGATCATTTTTTCAATTAATAGAAGAAGAAAATTTAGAAAACCCTTTTCTTAGCCAAGTAGTCAACTTTATCTGTGAATATGCGATGACTCAATTATGGCAATACTGGGGAATAAAACCAGCAATCTGTATAGGTTATGGTCTGGGAAATTATGCTGCTTTAGTATTGGCGGGAATTTTAACTGTAGAAGAGGCAATTTCTTTAATCATAGAAGATAAAAAAATTGAATCACCTCCCAAGTTTCAAGCCGCAAAAATTCCCGTAATTTTACCTCTCAGTGGTAAGACAATTAAAATCCATGAAACTATTGACTATAAGCAGTGGCAAAAAGAATTTAATATCAATAACATGAACGCAGAAAATTTACCTAGCCTATTATCAGATTCTAATGTAATTTTGCTAGATCTATGTTCTCTGGAGATCAAAAGTCATGAACATCTCAAACAACTTGATAATTATAACACAAAAAGTCCTGAAGAAATAAAAAGTTCTGATCATTTATATTGTTTATTTTCCACTTTAATCAAATTTTGGTTAATGGGAGTGAAAATTGATTGGTCTAAAGTTGCAAACTATCAACAATGTTATCCTATTTCAGTCCCTACCTATCCCTTTGAGGGTCAATCATACTGGATTGATGTATCACCTAAAATACCAAATAAACAAAGCATCCATAATCAAGAGAACTATTTGAATGTAGAATTTATCGCTCCTCGTGATAATTTAGAAATGCAATTGACCGAGATTTGGCAAGAGGTTTTAGGAATCCAGACTATCGGAGTCAAAGACAATTTCTTCAATTTAGGGGGACGCTCTCTGCTGGGGGTCAAGCTATTCGCCCAAATTGAAAAAGCGTTCGATAAAAAACTTCCCTTAACCACACTTTTTCAAGCTCCAACCGTTGAGCAGCTGGCGAAGGTTTTGCGCCACCAAGGAGGGACATCTCCCTGGTACTCCCTCGTTCCCATTCAACCCGGTGGCTCCCGCCCTCCTCTGTTTGGCATCCACCATGTTTACTTCCGAGATTTGGTCCGCTATCTAGGACAAGAACAGCCGGTTTATGCTCTCCATTATGGAATGGCAGAGCCGACGGATAGGGCGCTCTCTTTACCTAAAATAGAAGACTTGGCGGCTCACTACATTCAAGAAATGCGAACACTCCAGCCGGAGGGTCCTTACTTTCTGATGGGTCTGTCCTTTGGTGGTCTGGTTGCCTACGAAATGGCTCAGCAGCTAGTCGCACAAGGTCAGCAGGTAGCATTCCTGGCTTTGTTTGATTCTTATATAGAGGTTAGAGGAAAACTCTTGCCACTCCCCCAGAGGCTTTCTAATTTATTACGGCTGAGTCCCGCTGAATGGCTCGAAAGAATCAAGAAAAGGATGGAAATGAAGCTCATCCGCCTCAGATATGGGGATCAGTATCTACCGCACATTTATAACCCAGACCCAATTACCCAAATTAGTAAGGCTTACACTCCTAAAGCTTATTCAGGTAGAGTGACCTTCTTTAAAGCGATGGATAAATTTTCTGTCAGCTATAGCATTGAATCGCCAGAAGAGGGATGGAGGAAATTCGTAGATGGGGAGTTAGAAATTTACGAAATTCCTGGCAGTCATATAGGCATATTAGAAGAACCTAATGTCCAAGTTCTGGCTGAAAAATTAAAGGTGTGCATAGATAAAGCTCTCACAGGTTAAGGAGAAATTGGCAGAAGACAGCTTCAGTCGTCACCGAAAAAAAGTTGGGAAAAACTACATAAAAATCATCGAAAATTTTCGATGAAGGCTCCAGTGGCTTTTTTTGTCTTTAACCGACCTCAACTGACAGCAAAGGTATTTGAAGGGATTCGTCAGGCCAAACCCAACAAACTGTTTATCATTGCCGACGGTCCGCGCTCCGCTCGACCAGACGACCGCGACAAGTGCGCTGCCACCCGTGCCGTTGTCGAACAAATCGATTGGGACTGTGAAGTATTCAGGAACTATTCAGAGGTTAATCTAGGCTGCGGACGCAGGGTATCTACAGGTATTAGCTGGGTTTTTGAGCAAGTCGAGGAAGCCATCATCCTAGAGGACGACTGCCTCCCCCACCCAACTTTTTTTCCATTTTGCGAACAACTATTGGAGAAATATAGAAATGAGCCAAAAATAATGAGTATCAGCGGAACTAACTGGTTAGGACAATGGAAACCAGAGCAGCAGAGTTATCATTTTTCCTTTTGTGGGGGCATTTGGGGATGGGCCACTTGGAAAAGAGCTTGGCAAGGCTATGACTATGAGATTAAATTATGGTCAAACCGAAAAATCAGGCAAGAAATTAAAGATTTTATCGAGGATGAACAAATATTTAAATGGTACGACCAAGTTTTCTCCCAAGCCTATAGAGGAGAAATTGATACTTGGGACTATCAGTGGATGTTTCAATGCCTTTTCCACTCAGGATTAGAAGTGGTTCCCTCAGTCAACTTAATTTCTAATATTGGCTTCGGGGAAGAAGCATCCCATACTAAAAACCCCTATGATTTCAGAAGCAATCTTCCCCAGCACTCTATGTTATTTCCTCTGAAGGAAGCCAAGGAATTAGTAATAGACAGAGAATATGGCAAACAAGTAGTAAAAAAACTTTCTATCAATAGCCATCTCCTTGTCAGATTGAAAAATAAAATCAAGAGGTGGTGAGCTGGGTAAGCGCATCTTAACAATCCTTGACAAAATTAACTTTATGTGAGTTGCTCACCCAGAGGGCGATTCAGGAATATTTGAGTGGAATTTGCCATCTCAATTGTTAAGCAAGAATCGACCAACTGTTAAGATTTCGTAACTATTCTGATTGACTGGTATCACCTGAAATGCCCACGCGGATCACAAAATTGGCCAATTGTCAATCAGGAGGCTCCGAGGCAGGAGAGGAGACTATTTTTATTTATTCTCCCATCTCCCCACTTCCCCACACCCCACACCCCACACCCCACACCCCACACCCCACACCTACCAATTGTAAAGAAATGTTACAATTATGCCGTTATAACAGCTTACCATCTTGACAGGAGGGAAAGACAGTGGTTATAGTAGAGACACATACCCGGGTAAATCAATTTAGTGATATGCAAGACAAGCAAAAAGTCACACTGTACCTTCCCCCTGGAGTCCATCGTCAACTGAAAATCAAAGCCGCGATCGATGAAGAATCGATGTCAGGGCTGGTGGAAAAAGCGATCGCTTTCTACCTAAAATACCCCGAAAAGGTAGAAGAAATCGAAGCCGCCGCCTACGGCAAAACCTATCAGGTTCATGTCTGTCCCGAGTGTGATGCCGCCTTAGTAATGAAAGAAGATCGGCTAAGGTCGATCAAACGCCAGCCCGCAATAGTGGGCGACGAGTTCCCGCTCGAAGTTCCCGAACCCGTTGGCGTTCAAGGAACCACAGAAGGAGAAGCAGCCTTAGTTCCCTGCTAAACTCTCAGTAGCCGAACAAGGCATCTACAGCCATCAGCCGCCCAAGGTCAAAACCGTTACCACAAATAGGGTCGATGTTATGAAAGAAGAGCTAGGAATTCTCGTCAAGGCTCAGTATCCCCTGATTTACCTCGTCACCTCCGAGGAGGAAAGGGCGGAAGAAGCCATCAGCAAAATAGCCCAACTAAATACACAACATCGACGGGTGTTTGTCTGGACTGTCACCCACGGCATGATCGAACTGGGTCAACCGCGCCAAACCAGTCAACATAATACCGTGTCGCCAGAAGCGGCGATCGAATGGGTAGTGCGTCAACGGGAAGGGGGTATCTACATCTTTAAAGACCTGCATCCGTTCATCACTTCTGCTCCGGTGACTCGCTGGTTAAGAGATGCGATCGCCAGCTTTAAAGGAACCGAAAAAATCATTATTTTAATGTCTCCCCTGCAAGAAGTCCCCATAGAACTAGAGAAAGACGTGGTAGTTCTAGATTTTCCTCTGCCGGACATGGGAGAGTTGGATACGGTTCTCTCGCAACACCTAGGCAAAAATCAAAATCGTCGTACCACCACAGAAGTCCGGGAAAAACTCCTGAAAGCGGCCTTGGGTTTAACCAAAGATGAAGCCGAAAAAGTTTACCGCAAGGCCTATGTAAAAGCGAACAAACTCACGGAAGACGAGGTAGAAATCGTCCTTTCTGAGAAAAAACAACTGATTCGCCGCAACGGAATCTTAGAATACATTGAAGAGGACGAGACCATCAATGCCGTCGGCGGTCTGGAAGAACTAAAAAAATGGTTAAAACAGCGCTCAAACGCCTTTACAGAAAGAGCCAGAGGTTACGGACTCCCCCAACCGAAAGGAATGCTAATTTTAGGGGTACCGGGCTGTGGTAAGTCCTTAATCGCTAAAACCACCTCGCGCCTCTGGAGTTTACCGCTCCTGCGCTTAGATATGGGACGGGTTTACGATGGTTCCATGGTGGGACGGTCCGAGGCCAACCTGCGTAATGCCCTAAAAACTGCCGAATCCATCTCTCCAGCCATTCTGTTCATCGATGAATTAGATAAAGCTTTTGCTGGTGGTACAGGATCCGCCGATTCCGATGGGGGAACCTCTAGCCGCATCTTCGGCTCCTTCCTGACTTGGATGCAGGAAAAAACCTCGCCCGTCTTCGTTATGGCCACAGCTAACCGCATTGAACGGCTACCGGGGGAATTTCTCCGTAAGGGGCGCTTCGATGAAATCTTCTTTGTCGATTTGCCCAATTCCGAAGAAAGACAAGATATCTTTAATATTCACCTGACTAAACGACGCTCCGACATTTCTCGCTTCGATTTGGAGCAGTTAGCCAAGGTATCCGATGGGTTTTCCGGTGCGGAAATAGAACAGGCGCTGATTGCCGCCATGTATGAGGCCTTCGCCCAAGATCGCGAATTCACGCAATTAGACATTATTGCGGCGATTAAGGCGACTCTGCCCCTATCTCGCACCATGACCGAACAGGTAACTGCCCTGCGTGATTGGGCCAGACAACGCGCCCGACCTGCTTCGGCCTCCGTCGCTGAGTACCAGCGATTGGAGTTCTAACAGACTTTCGCCCGCTCCCAACGGGATGAAAGGCTAGTTCTCAGGGACTAGCAATGCCTCGAAAAGCCGCTTGGCGGCACTCTTTAACTCTCAATCTGTTGTTGTTAATTCTTAATCTACAAAGAGGAAATTCCAATGTCTCATTTCAGCACTCTCCGGACCAAAATCACCGATGCCGAAATCCTCAAAGCTTCTCTCCGCGACCTCGGTATTAGCGTAAAAACCGAAGCTGATGTTCGTGGTTACAACGGTCAACGGGTTCGCTCCGACATCGTTGCTGTTCTCGATGGCGAATATGATCTCGGTTGGTCCCGCAATACCGACGGCAGTTTCGATTTAATCGCTGACCTCTGGGGTGTAGCCAAAAAACACAATCAAACCGAATTGATCAACTCGATCAACCAAAAATACGCTGTGAACAAAACCCTATCCGAAGTGAAACAGCGCGGTCTGCAAAACGCTAACGTTAAGCTAGTCGTTCAAAGCTAAGATTTACAGCGCGTTCCCAAGCCTAGGGGTTGACCAGTTCGGTTAACCCTTTTTTCTGTCTGTGGGGTATGTTAAGAATAGTAAAATTAACTTGACAAAAATGCTCCGACCCGAAGAAAGAACTAAACTCGATCCGACCAAAGACAGCGATTTTTATGCTTTTCCCCGCTTTGTCACCCACGTGGATGAGGGTTTTATCGATCGATTAACCGCTCTCTACCGAGAGATATTATCGCCGAATACGCGCATTTTAGACCTGATGAGCAGCTGGGTGTCCCATTTACCGGAGGAGATGGAATTCGAGCATATCGAAGGTCACGGGATGAATAGGGAGGAGTTAGCCAAAAATCCCCGCTTGCATAGTTATTTTGTCCAAGATCTCAATGCACAGCCAAAATTGCCCCTAGGGGATAGTTCTTTTGATGCGGTGTTAATCACGGTGTCGGTGCAGTATTTGCAGTATCCAGAGGCGATTTTTGCGGAACTGTATCGCATTTTAAAGCCTAATGGTCTGGTGGTGGTCAGTTTTTCCAATCGGATGTTTTACCAAAAAGCGATCGCTGCTTGGCGCGATAATAGCGATTTAGGCCGGGTAGCGTTAGTGAAATCCTATTTTAAATCGGTGGCGGGATTTAGGGAAGTACAGGCGATCGTTCGTCCTGCTACTACCCCCAGTTTCCTGCAAATGTTAGGAATTATGGTTGCTGATCCCTTCTATGCAGTGATAGGAAAAAAAGAATCTTCTCTAGGATTATAATCACCGTTAACAATCAGATGGCTATTCCGATAATATCTGTAATTCGTTGGAATAGCCTATTTGATCTGTCCTGGTTTATTGTTCACTTGTGTTGGATGTAATTCCTCCGCAAACTGTAAACTAAGAGATTTGTGTAAGTATTGCCAGAGGATTTAACGAATACTTACAAGAATATCTCGATCTACAATATCAACTGATAATGCAAACTGGTGTAAGTACTCTCTAAAGTTGTTGAACATCAATAATTACCTCGAAATCGTTGGCATTTTTTCAAGAAAACCTACTACATTTTTTATTCTATCAATCACAAAATCACGCTCTAAATATGACAGCAAAGCTCCAGCTTTTGGCCCACGCTCTTTACCTAAGAACGATAAATAAACAGCTTTAAATGCAAGGGGTTGCTGCATTTCTAACTCTTTTGCTGTTGCAAATAAAGTTGTTTGCAATTCGTCAGCTTCCCAAACCTTAACATCTGTCAAGCTATGAGTTAGCTGTCTGAGATAAGCAACCTGTTCCAGAGTCAAGTCCCTAACTTTCTCAGGAACCCTGTCAAGATAAAGAACCAATTTCTCTTCTTCGTCAGCATAGTCCGCCAACCATTTTTGGGCAACTGAAATCCTTTGATTGGCAATTTGCCAATCATATTCTTTTAAAGGCTGAGTACTACGTTTTTCAATCTCTTGACGAATATCGAGGTGAGGCACTTGCAGTAAAGAAATCAGCGTGCTGAGATCAACAGGATGGTAAGGCTTAATTGCTCCATCAAGTTGAGAGTAAAACAATGGCATTAACTCTTCAGGCAAAGCAGATTCTTGCTGGGCATCTGCTGATAAAGCTTGATACTTATCAGCTAGAGAATCGTAGTCTCTAAATAGCCTGGTTGTCGTTTCATAATTGGGCGCAAAGTTAATAACCGTCTTAGGCTGAGTTCGTAGCATTAAAAATCGAAGTAGCTCAGGAGGAAGTAACTCAGCAATTTCTTTGGCGCTTGAACCAACCCCCTTTGATGAACTCATCTTCGTGCCATTGACCAAAATGAATTCGTAGGGTGAATGGAAAGGTGGCTGTTTTCGTAGCACTTTTCGGCAAATTGCATTCGCAACATCTCTAGATCCTCCTTTCTGGGAGTGATCTTTACCCGCAAGCTCAATGGTGATTCCCAATAGATCCCACTTTGCCACCCACTCAACTTTCCAAGGTAATTTACCATTGCCATCAAAAGGAGAAACCCAGCCTGAATGACCACAACCTTGAACCCAATCCGTTGCATCAGGTTTGCAAGTGTAGAAAACTTCTGACCCGTTATAATCTGACACAACCGTTGTTGCAATCTTGCCGCAATTTTCACAAGCGATCTGAAAGGGATACCAGTTATCTGGCCGACGCGCTTTGCTCACCTCTAGATAGGCTTGTCTGACCAAATGAGCGTTTTTGAGGAAGGTATCGATGTAGGAATTCAAGCGACCTGAGCGGTATAGATCACGCAAATAGTAAACCTCTGGTCTAACCCCCAAATGCTCGAAAACCTCTAGAAACTCCCCCATGAAGTACTTTGCATAATCGCTGGCACTATTGTCCGGTGAAGGGACATTGCAAAGGGGAAACCCTAAGTAAGGTGCAAACTTCTCTCGATCGAGATAATGGGGAACAGTATCAAGTGCATCATAATCATCAACACCATAGAGGAATTTCGATGATTTACCAGAATGTTTCAAGGCTCGATAAATCACATCATGGATCACAACCCCTCTCAACGATCCAACATGAACTCTTCCAGATGGGGTTTTTGAATCGTTGACAACTTGGTTTCCTTGTGCATCCGCAGCAATTTTGTCAGCCCAAAACATGAATTAACCTTATGTATCTACAGTCTTTACATTTTACATTCTAAAGGAATATCTAACACTTGACATACTGGGTTATCTGGAGTAGGTCGAGATGAGGTGTAAATCTTTGGCCTGGGTTCAGGGGGTAGTCTTCTTTGTGCCATCTAATTAAAGACAAGATATCTTTAATATGCCTCGACTTCCCCGTATAAACATACTAACTATGGCTAAAAGTCTTACAGAGCCTGAGTTAAATCAACACAATACTAATGGACTACTGGACACAAAATCCTGAAGTCTTTACGCGGATAGGGTTTGAGGCAAAAACTTTCAAATTTGACCTTTGGACCGTTATAGCTTGTTTCGGGGCAGAAAACCAGCAAAAACATGGCTACAGAGGGAATCGCTTACTCTAGAGATTAATGACACTATCTGTTACCATCAGGTTAGGGATCACTATACAGCCAACTCTAGGTCATCGCTCTACTCCAGATACAGTCAATGGTACAGCGGCTCGACGGCCCAACTGAGCATCGCCGAACGTCCATTTTTAAGCGAAAAATGTACCCAGTAGCCTCTTGGCAATTTTTTCTGAGAAGCGACCTGCAGTAAGGGTTTTGTTGATTTTTTAGTATTTATGTATGGGGGAAGTCCAGATATATTTTCAAATCCTCGAATAGCAGATTTTTTATTAGTTATATAAATAAGTAGTCGTGCAAAATTAATTTCCTAGTGAAGATAGGCAAGAGGCAAGAGGCAAGAGCGGGGTTAGATATGTGTAATTAATTTTGCTTAGGTACTTATGTTGATCAATATTCTTGATTTCCTTATTTTTGAGAAAAATATAGATAACCGCATAGGTCAGAAATGTTGAATCCTTAGATAAAACTTTATACACAAGCTGAAATTGCAAAAGTGTTTTAGACAAACTCAATTATAAACAAAGTAGTGCAATTGAGAATTTAACTTATCTTATCCTATTTTTAGCCCTGAAATATATGATAGCGATGATAGTTTAAAAAATCCAAATCCGGTGAGAAGCGATCGGGAACATTTAAAGTTTTACCGCGATAGTTGATAAAATTTAGTTCTAACGTCTCGCTACCTTGATCCTGAGCCTTTTTTTCGATCTCATGGCCAATAATTAATCTTAAATCCTCATCGAAACTAATTAAACCTCGATCGAAAGCAGTATCATGAGTACGAGCTAGGCACAGGCCATTATGAGGGTTTAAACGCTGTTCGGGAAATTGACTCCAGGGTAATATATGACTAGCTGTTAGTAAGAGAGGAATGGGATTTCCTGTAATACAGCAACGATAGTTATATAGGGCTAAAATTGTCTTTCTAAAAAAGTTTTGTCCGATTCTAACTTTTCTGATTGCCTCGGTTTCTGTTTTGATATTTTCTAAAAAATCAAGTCTAGTAAAATCCTCTTGCTGTTCGTTGATAACTCCTAAAAGAACCTGTAATTTTTCCTCACTTTCTAGGGCTAATTCTGTCCAGTTATCCTCGAACTCCTGCCAGATTTGCCGATCAGCTTTACTGATACCTTTTAAACCCTGTACTCCTCGCAATTGATGCCTGGGATCGAGAGAACCAAAATTACATAATTTCATCACCAGGGCCGATGGTGTTCGCTGTAACTTTTCAGCGACTTCGATAATAACAGGATTATTGGTGTGGAATTGTCCATAGGGAAATTTATAGTATAAATTGAGAGCGATCAGCAGCTCATCCCTTGTCCATAAATTCTTAGTCATAACCCCTAAAAAATACCACCATCAGCCCTGAAATTACTGCTCAAATCAAATCGGGAAAAACTTCGCGCACTGCTGGATGAATTAACCGATGATTGGCGACATTTAACCCCTTAGCGAGGGAAACATCTTGCTCCAAAGCTTTTATCCCATGGTCGGCTAATTTAATAACGTAGGGTAGGGTACTATTATTTAAAGCTTGGGTTGCAGTCCAGGGTACTGCTCCTGGCATATTAGGCACCCCATAATGTACTACTCCCGACTCCAGGTAAGTCGGTTGACTGTGGGAAGTGGCCCGCAGAGTTTCCACGCAGCCCCCTTGGTCTACTGCCACATCGACAATTACAGAACCAGGGTTCATTTTGGCGACTAAAGAGCGAGAAACCAGCGTCGGCGCTCGTTTTCCTAAGACTAGCACTGCCCCAATCAATAAATCAGCCCTAGGAACCACATTTTCTAATTGTGCCGGGCTACTATAAAGCAATTCTACCCTGGAACCGAATAAAGTCTCTAAATAGGCCAAGCGATCGACGTTAATATCTAAAATAGTTACTTTTGCCCCCATACCGATGGCAATTCTAGCCGCTTCCGTACCCACCACACCCCCGCCAAGGATAACCACTTGTCCAGGACTCACCCCGGGGAAACCCCCCAGTAAAACTCCCCTACCTCCCTGTTGTTTTTCCAGATAGCGGGCCCCAAATTGTACCGAAAGACGACCGGCAATAACACTCATGGGAGTTAAGAGAGGCAAGCGACCATCAGCAAGCTCGACCGTTTCATAAGCGATCGCAGTTGTTCCCGACTCAATTAATGCTTCCGTTAAATAGCGCTCGGCCGCTAGGTGTAAATAGGTGAATAGGAGAGCTTCCTTATTTAAAAAGCCGTATTCTGCCTTAAGCGGCTCTTTTACCTTGACAACTAGCGGTTTATCCCAAACTTGTGCCGCTTTTTCCACAATTTTAGCCCCGGCTTTTTGGTAATCCTCATCGCTGAATCCGGCACCTAATCCGGCGGCCGTTTCCACGAATACCCTATGACCGCGATCATTGAGTACACGCACACTACTGGGACTTAAACCGACGCGAAACTCTTGATCTTTAATCTCTTTGGGAACACCTATTTCCATGGTTTGCTTCTGGGGGACTATTTCTAACTAGGGTATGCTGAAAAAGTTTTTCGGTGGGGGTAGGGTGTGGGGTGTAGGGTGTAGGGTTTTAGCCATTTTCAGGGGAAAAGTCCCGGAATTTCCCCCCGGATCACTCCAAGGGCCAGTACTTATCGAACAATGTTTTTAGATTTATTCAGCCAACCCTATAGTTGCGAGTAATCAGGCATACTATTTGGGAATTTTAGCGACTTTTTTGGTATTCTTCCAGCAAATCGATTAAATCCACCTGACATTTGGTGGGTAACAAATCCGCTAGAGAAACTTGCAGATGACCACCTCCGAGGGTGACTTTTA
Source organism: Microcystis sp. LE19-131.1A (assembly GCF_027532015.1). Taxonomy (NCBI): domain Bacteria; kingdom Bacillati; phylum Cyanobacteriota; class Cyanophyceae; order Chroococcales; family Microcystaceae; genus Microcystis; species Microcystis sp. LE19-131.1A. Next base: position 13,202 of record NZ_JAPZSS010000089.1, read on the forward strand.
TCTCCCGCAGCAGAGACATGACTGCATTCTCACTTAAACTGTCGTTTTCGAGCAAAGGGAAGACTTTTTCGGCAACGACGCTGTGTAAATGGGCCTCCCGGAGATAGAGATGCCATTTAGCCACGTCAATGTAGATATTGTCGCCGATTTGGGCGGCCAGATTTTCGATGTCCTGAGTTGTGTTAGCCATGGGGTGTTACCGAGTAGTTAGCGATCGCCGCTATATAAATCAAATGTCCCACCAATAGAATAGCCCAAATTCCCGTGAACAGATTCAACCAAGTCCAATCGGAAAATTTAATGATATGAAAAAACCACAACCCTGAATTAATCGCTAAAAAAGCCGCCACATGAACGGCGAAATTCATGCGATCATCTAAACGTCGGAAAGCGGGATCGTTTTTGCGATCGGGTTGACGGGGCCAACGAGGAGGCATAAGCAGTGATCAGTTGTCAATTATCAGTTATCAGTGTACCGGTTTTTTAGCCAATAGATAACGTCATCGACTGGTCGGGAAAGAAACTGGTCAAACTAATCCTATTGAAAGATTAAATAATACCTTTCGACAAAGGATTTCTCGGCTGGTGAGAGAGAGTCTATCTTTCTCTAAAAAAATGGAGAATCACCTTGAGGAATCCTTTGGTATTTTATCCATGACTACAATGCACAGCAAAGCAAAGGATTAAACCGCCATCACTACTACCGAATCACCAGCCACTAGGAAATTTATTTTGCACTACTAAGTACCTAGGCAAAATTAATTACATACTCGCCTCCAAAATTGTCCAGCACTTTTTTAACGTAAGCGAGGAGGCTCTTTCGGTCTTTATAGGCGCTAAATTCAATCCATTCATATTTTAAAAATCTCCATAATATTT
>NZ_JAPZSS010000268.1:0-5071 GCF_027532015.1 Microcystis sp. LE19-131.1A
TTTGCTCTCACAGGTGCAAGATTTTGAGAGAATCGTCGTTCAAAACCTTGCGTCTTCATCGGCCCGCGTCCTGTAGGGGCGAAGCATTCGGACAATAACCTATCGGTGAAACCGTAGATTTTCTATCCGAATGCTTCGCCCATACTTTTTCAGCAAGTCCTAGCCATTCTTGGTGGTTTAACCCCCAATTAAATAAAAGATCTGCGATTCCAAGACATACGGAAATTAGGGATATTCTCGCTAATAAAATCTGCAAAGATATCGGAATACCACTAATCAAATAAATCGTTCATCAGTCTTGATGTCAAGTATCAGGATCTGGCAAAAACAGATAAAGATTTTGAGCAGATTCGGGGAGATGAGCGGTTTCAATCATTGCTAAGTTAAGTAAATAACAAAAGAGATAACTATCTATGTCGAAAGCAATCCTATCATCAGAGTTAGGGTATAAGAACTCTTAAGTCACAACTTTCGATCCTAATCAGGAGACCGATTGCTATGACACTGGCAACCACCCAGCTAAAAATCGAAAATCTCGCTCATTATATCATAAAAATCACCAAAAATACTTAATTTAAATAAGACAACTAAATAATTGTTTAATCGGTAATTCTTGAGGAAATATAAAATCAGAACCCAAATGGTAAAAAGAGTGAGAGAATAAAAACATAGTTCAGAGAGGAGAGGCTGTCAAGACAAGCTTTCCAGTCGTAAAATCCATAATTCTTGCCGGGTGAAGGCTAATAAATAACTTTCAAAAAAGCAGAATTCAATTTAGTAGAAAAAAATCGCAACAATCTGTCAATCCACTGAAAAAAGAGAGAAAACTTATGTTTTGTGAACAATGCGAACAAACCGCTAGTGGTAATGGTTGTCATCAGTGGGGAGCCTGTGGAAAAAGTCCCGAAGTCAACGCCGTTCAAGACTTATTAGTTTATTGTCTGCGGGGATTAGCATCGGTGGTTTTAAAAGCCAAAGAAGCGGCAATATCTACTCGCGAAGCCGATATTTTTACCTGCGAGTCGCTTTTCGCCACCATGACCAATGTGAACTTCGATCAAAGACGTTTTACCGATTATATTCAGCGTTGTTTAGAGATTCGGGAAAATTTAAAAGCACAATTGGGATCGCTGGACTGGTCTGCACTTGCCAACTATCAGCCTAATTTTAATGAGAGCCTAGTCAGTCAAGGTCAAGAAGTATCCTTAGAACTAATTGAAAAAGTACAAGACCTCGATATTTTTTCCCTAAAGTTAACCGCTATCTACGGAGTTAAAGGTCTTGCTTCCTATACTTTCCACGCTCAGGAATTAGGTCAAGAGGATGACTCAGTTTATCAGGTTATCCAAGAGACTTTAGCGGCAATTGATCGCAGTGATTTACACCTGAATGATTGGGTGGCAATCTGTCTAAAAGTTGGGGACGCAAACCTGCGGGCCATGGAATTATTAGATCAAGGTCATACCGAAACCTACGGTCATCCCATACCGACAAATGTTCCCTTAAATCCGCGTCTAGGTAAAGCCATTTTAGTCTCCGGCCATGATATTAAACAATTAGCGGCTTTACTGGCACAAACTGCCAATACTGGGATAACAGTCTATACCCACGGAGAATTATTACCTGCCCACGGTTATCCAAAACTAAAAGAAAAATATCCCCATCTCTACGGTCATTATGGCACCGCCTGGCAAAATCAAACTAAAGAATTTGCTAAGTTTCCGGGGGCAATAGTTTTAACTACTAATTGTCTCATGCCCCCCCACGAAAACTATGAAAGTAAACTCTTTACCCTCGGACCTGTGGGTTATGCCCATATTAACCGCTTAGAAACAGTGGACGGTGCGATCGATTTTAGTCCCGTGATTGCTAAAGCGCAATCATTGCCCGGATTTACTGAAATAAGCGAACCTCGGCAGGTAATGGTGGGATTTGCCCACAATACCGTTCTCAGTGTCGCTGATACGGTGGTTAATGCCCTTAAACAGGGTAAAATCCGTCACTTCTTCCTAGTTGGGGGCTGCGATGGGGCAAAACCTGATCGCAATTACTACACCGAATTCGTGGAACAAGTTCCCGAAGATTGCATCGTTTTAACCCTTGCCTGTGGAAAATTCCGCTTTTTCGACAAACAATTAGGTAGCATCGAAGGATTACCCCGGCTGATGGACGTGGGACAATGTAATGATGCCTATAGTGCCATCAAAATCGCCCTAGGATTAGCCAACGCTTTTAACGTTAGCGTCAACGAGATTCCCCTCTCCCTAATTATCTCTTGGTACGAACAAAAAGCGATCGCTGTACTGCTCACCCTGCTGCATCTAGGTATTCAAAATATCCGTCTGGGACCAACTTTACCGGCATTTATCTCCCCTAACGTCCTCAAATTCCTCTCCGATACCTATCATCTGCAGCCGATTACCACCCCCGCAAAAGACTTAGCCGCTTGTCTAGGTTAAAACTTTCTGTAAAAATCCCACCCTCGGCCACAAATTGTGGCCTATGGGAAGGAGAGGGATATTATCCTCAAGGAGAATAATTTTTATGTCCGTAATCACTTTAAGCATTGATGGCAAAGATGTAGCGATCGAAGCGGGTTCGCGAGTTCTCGCAGCCGCTAGTCAGGTAGGAATAAAAATTCCTGCCCTCTGTCATCTCGATGGGGTTTCCGAAGTGGCTGCCTGTCGCTTATGTTTGGTAGAAATTGAAGGTATTAATAAATTATTACCTGCCTGTGTAACGGAAGTGGCGGAAGGAATGGTGGTTCATACCGATACTCCAAAACTAAAAGAATATCGCCGCATGACAGTGGAATTATTATTCGCTGAAGGCAATCACGTTTGTGCGGTTTGTGTGGCTAATGGTAACTGTGAATTGCAAGATTTAGCCATCGAAGTGGGTATGGATCATAGTCGTTTTCCCTACCGTTTTCCCAAGCGAGAAGTAGATATTTCCCATCCTCTTTTCGGTATCGATCATAATCGTTGTGTTCTCTGTACCCGTTGTGTACGAGTCTGTGATGAAATTGAAGGGGCGCACGTTTGGGATCTGGCTTATCGCGGCGAAAAAGATAAAATTATTGCGGGAATGGATCAGCCTTGGGGCAGCGTTTCCGCCTGTACTTCCTGCGGCAAATGTGTTGCCGCTTGTCCAACCGGGGCGATATTCCGCAAGGGTTCCGCCGTTTCCGAAAAAGAGGAAGATCGATCGAAGTTGGAATTTTTAGTTAACGCCAGGACTGAACACCAATGGACGCGTTAAAGTAATCGATGGAGGGCGATAGTGATCGATGGGCGCATTTAGATATCTACGAGCAAAAATTAACCGCCAAGGTAAGGGAGGACTATGATCAGATTATGGGTAATAATCAAGATATACTAGGGATTGCTGCCCAATACGAAATCTCGGAAATCGATATCCGACGCGCCAAGGATTACGCTTTTGGATCGGGAGTGTCTCGATATCAATTTTTTCCCGAAGGTTTAATGGTAGCAGCTTGGCGAAGACTCGCTGGCGCTCAAGGGAATAATCTTGATCGAATGTTTCTCAATCATGAAATCTACGAATCTGACTTAGTGATTAATCGGGGCCTTTCGCAGCAACAAGCGCATTTACTGGCACAAAAACAATATCCTTGGTCTGATTCAATTCAGCAAACGAGATAATTATGACCACATCACCCGAATCGCAATTTCTGCAAGCCCTAGAAATGTGTCAGTCTCTCTCCAATTTGACGGCGCAATTTTCTAGTATTCCTTGTCGGATAATTGAAATTTTGTCTGATGTCAGTCAAGAGCCTAGGGTTTTGTATTCGCTCTTAATTAAATATTCTAGAGAGGTGGATTCCGCTTTAGTTGCCCTAGATATTTATGCCAAAAGTGCTGATAATTGGCGAGTAAAAGATCGAGATCAAACCTGTTCTCTTGGTTTTGGAGTAAAAGACCATTGCACGATTTTAAGCTGTTTGCTCAATTTCGGCAAACGTCCTTTTTCTTTTATTTCCTATACGGGAAATTTTGCATCAGAGGCGATTATTTTTGAGCTACTTAAAGACTGGAAAAATCTAGATATAGCTCCTTTCTTTGAGGAAAAAATGCAAGAGTTTATCCTGGAGGCAAAAATAGCTTAAAAGAGTATTTCTTTGCGTTTGATCCTTTTCACCAAATTGCAACTCAGCCAAAAAATATCAATCAAGGAATTAAAATTATGTCTAAAATTCGCTTCGCTACTGTCTGGTTAGCCGGTTGTTCGGGATGCCATATGTCCTTCCTCGATTTGGACGAATGGCTGTTAGAATTAGCCGAAAAAGTTGACGTGGTATATAGTCCCGTCGGCTGCGATCTGAAAACCTATCCGGAAAATGTCGATGTCTGTTTAGTGGAAGGAGCGATCGCTAATCAGGATAATTTAGAACTAATTCATCTAGTCCGTCAAAATACCAAAACTGTCGTTTCTTTTGGTGATTGCGCTGTGACTGCTAACGTTCCCGCTATGCGGAATATGTTGGGAACTGCCGATCCCGTGCTAAAAAGGGCTTATTTAGAGTTAGGAGATAACACCCCTCAACTACCAGAAGAACCCGGTATCGTTCCCGAATTATTAGATCAAGTGCTGCCAGTCCATCAAGTCATTCCCATCGATATTTTTATGCCGGGATGCCCCCCCGATGCGGACAGAATTCGCGAGACATTAATTCCCATTTTAAAAGGGGAATTACCCGTGATGGTAGGACGAGAAATGATTAAATTTGGTTAATTGAATCAGTTATCAGTCGTCAGTTATCAGTTATCAGTTATAAGATTTGAGTTTTAAGTTTTGAATGAGCAGTATGTATTAAGTGAGCCTCATCAAATGCCAGTTTGCTGCTGTCTTTTCACTGATTATTGATTACTGTTTACTGATTACTGATTGGGTGCATCTCACATTTGTAGAAATACCGACAATCAGCAATTATCAGTGACTCCTAAATTATTACAGATGTGTCAGCAGCCGCGTGTAAGCATCCCACCGAAAAACTAATGCGCGGGGGGTTTGGGGGCGGCGCCACGCCCCCAACGGGGGGTTTGGGGGG
>NZ_JAPZSS010000229.1:0-14541 GCF_027532015.1 Microcystis sp. LE19-131.1A
ATTCTAGCAAAGGGAGAGAATTCTTGTCCATTAAGAAATGTTACAAATTACATGGGTACATTAAGAAAAGTTAAGGGGGTGCATCCATTGATGGATAAGGGTTTTCAGCTATTGTGGTATATATGTATGGGGGAAGTTCAGCTATAGGTGCGCCGACCACTTCTCTGGCTCTTTTTACCGCCGCTTCATCGGGACTATCGTAGAAACAGAGACATTTACTCAAGTCTTCGCAAACATAGGTACGCTCGAAACTGACTTCCGGCACTTGAGCATAAAGGGGGGTTTTCTCCGCTTTTCGTTGCAGGTAAGTTTCCATCGTTAGCCCCGGGGGTAAATTCCACTGTACTAGATAGTTGGCTTTGTCTTTGCGCTCTCGCACAGTGGCTAAGTCCTGCCCAATCAAGCGCATTTCCTTGATTAGTTGCCAACTTAGCCCAGCGTTTTCTAGTACTTGTTCGAGGGAGGCGCGATCAATCGCTTTGATAATCAGGAATAACCGCCCCTCTGTTTCACCGATTAGGGCTTCGATTAACTCTCCCTGGGATTTTGATGCGACTGTGGCAATGCGCTCCAATATCTCGCTCACCTCTTCTTTTGTCCTTTCTTGTCGATCATCCTCTACTAGATATAGAGTCATAATTCATCTGAAATACATTTACGATACATTTGAGTTTACTGCCTTTGGGAAAAAAAAGCAATATTTTCAAGCGCATCAAAACGCCGCGGCCAGAACCCTTGCCTTGGCTGATATGCGTGACCCGATTGATAACCGCCCTTATCTGGCTGAATTTTTTTCGGCCAAAGACTTGACAAACTCTAAAATTTTTGCTAACCTTGTAGTAGAATGGGAATCCGTGTCGGCCTACGAACCCTCTTTTTAAATCTTTCTCAAGAATAAAAATTTTAACCCGAATTGCCGGTAGTAGCTAAACTAAGAGCAGTACCACGGGAAACGGTGATTATGGAAGTTATTTGCACGCGTCCCCACTGTCCGAGACCGCGTAATCAGTGCCTAGACCTAGACGATAGCAATCGCTTAACCTCGATCGAGCAGAAATATTGTATTACTTGCGGGATGCCATTAATTTTGGGGGGACGTTATTTACCAGAACGTCTATTGGGACAAGGGGGATTTGGGGCGGCATTTTTAGCAGTAGATCGTTATAGTCCCAAAAAAGCTAAATGTGTAATCAAACAATTTCAACCCTCTGGTAATTTAAGTCCCCAAGCTTTAGAAAAAGCGAAAAACTTATTTTTTCAAGAAGCGCACGTTTTAGAAGATTTAGGACGAGAACATCCCCAAATCCCCGATCTCTATGCTTTTTTCCCTTTAACAGTCAAGAATCAATTAACGGGAGAAGAAGAGCAATTTTTCTATCTGGCCCAGGAATATATCGATGGTAAAAACCTAGAAGAAATTCTCCAACAGCAACAAAAACCCTTTCAAGAAAGTGAAGTTAAAAACATTCTCAAAGAATTACTTCTTATCCTCAAATTTATCCATGAAAATGGTTCCATTCACCGGGATATAAAACCATCTAACATCATGCGATCCCAAAATGGCCGTCTCTATTTACTCGATTTTGGGGCAGTAAAACAGGCGACTAATAACCCTAGTAATACACAAGAGAAATCCACAACAATTTATTCAGCCGGATTTGCTCCTCCCGAACAACAATTAGGCAATCAGGTATCGGCATCCACAGATTTATATGCCCTAGCAGCTACCTGTGTTATACTCTTAACTAATCGCGATCCTGACGAGCTATACGATCCGCAAAAACAGATCTGGAATTGGCAAAATTATGCCCCTAATATCAGTGCAGATTTAGCCCAAGTATTCAATAAAATGTTACTAGCAAATCCCCGGGATAGATTTCAATCCTGTGAAGAAGTTTTAACCGCTTTAAATCCTCCTCCCCCATCTCCTCCACCCTCTCCAATTCCCCCAGCTTCTCCGGTGATGAGAAAAACTTCCCGCTTTTCTCTTGGGGAAACTTTCGCTAATGCTGCCTTTACAGGATTTGAGGGGACATTATTAGTAATTGCCTTAAATAGTTTAGTTCCCTCGGCAGGAATTGTCATCGCCTTTATGATCTTAGGTGGCTTAGTTTTGGCATTATTTAAAAAAGTGATTGAAGGAAAAGATTTACCGATTCTAGCAGCAATTACCCTCGCCTTCCTGTTAATTCCGCAACTGCAAAACGGCCTAAGTTTTCCTGAAATTGCTATCATTGCCGTGATGGCAGCCATTGGAGCCATTGCTATTACTGCCTTTTTCCGGTTAGTATATCAGATAATTTTGCGATTATTTTAAAACCCTAAAAGTTGCCAAATTATCATCACTACCGCCGGTAATCGTGCCACCGAGGTCTAAAATAGTTTGCAGATAGTCGAGGACTTCCTGGGAAATTAACTCTCCCGGCATCAAAACGGGAATACCGGGGGGATAGGGACAGATAAGATCAGCACTAAGACGATCGAGGGCATTTTTCCGGGATACTATCTCTGTAGGGGCAAAAAAAGCCTTTCTAGGAGAAATAGCCAGATTTCCCGTGACTGGGGCAGGAGTCAGGGGTAAACTGGTAGAGGAAGGGGATTGAAGGGATTGAAAAGCAGTAATGAGGCGATTAATGTGTTCGCGATGATTGCCGATGGAGATAATAAAAGTAAGTTGGCTTAAAGTCGGTAATTCTGCCGTGACAGCGTATTTTTCTCGCAAAATATCGTCTATTTCGTAACCAGTTAAGCCAAAATCTTTGACAATTACCGTTAAACGAGTGCGATCGAACCAGTGACAACCCGGGATAGAATGGGGAAAGTCTAAAACAGAGATATTAGGAATTTTATCGAGTTCTTTTCGGGCAGTAGCGGCTAAATCGAGGGTTTTGGTCAGTAAATCTAGTCCTTGCGTCGCCATTTGCTTTCTAGCACTATCAAGGGAGGCGAGAAGTAGATAACTAGGGCTAGTGGTTTGAACTAATTGTAAGGCTCGATCGACTTTTTCGGAACTAATGCGATCACTTTTTAAGTGTAACATCGATGCTTGAGTTAAGGCCCCTAAAACCTTATGGGTGGACTGAATAGCCATATCGGCGCCGAGAGAGAGGGCAGCGGGAGGTAAATCGGGATGAAAGGCAAAATGGGCTCCGTGAGCCTCATCAACGAGCAGCGGGATGGAATAATGATTGGTAATCTGGGCGATAGTTTTTAAGTCACAGCAAACCCCTTGATAGGTGGGAGAGACTACCATTACCGCTTTTGCGTCGGGATGAAGTTTCAGGGCATTTGCGAGGGATTGGGGGGTTATATTTAAATTTAGATCGATAGTGGGATTATATTCGGGATTGATAAAGATAGGCTGCGCTCCGGAGAGAATTAAGCCCGAAATTGCCGATTTATGAATATTTCTCGCTAAAATAATTTTATCTCCCTCGCCGCAAGTGGCTAAAATCGCCGCAATAATGCCACAACTGGAACCATTGACTAAAAACCAGCTTTTATCTGCCCCAAATGTCTCGGCTGCTAAAATTTGCGCTTCTTTAATCACTCCCGTCGGGGCAAACAAATTATCCAGGTCGGGTAATTCGGGTAAATCGGCTTTAAAGACGCTTTTTCCTAGTAAATTACTTAAATCTTCCCCGATTCCTTCCCCCTGCTTATGCCCTGGCGCATAAAATGGTACATCTAAACTATTGACTTTTTTTTGCAGTTGTGATAACAACGGAGCAGATTCTGGCGAAGGCATTTTGGAAAGGAATTATGAATTATGGCTCTCTTGGATTTGGTGGGTAAAATGTATTCTAAGATACATTCCTCCTAGCGAGGGGGTGGAAGGAACCACTCCAGACACAGAGGACACAAAGATTGATCGCTTTTCTAGTAAGTTAAACTGGTCGCAACGCGCTCGCTACGCGAGATCACACAAAGAATAAGAGAGCCGGAAAACTTCGTACCTCACTATTAAGATAACTGCTCTAACATCTCTATCGTGCAAAGTCCCATAAAAAAGAAGTTCCCACCCACGGACATTTAAGGCTTTTTGGCCCCTATATCTGGGCAACGGTCAGACTTTCATCGAGAAATTAAGCGAAAATCCCGACCATACTAAGCGGATTTAGCCGATAGCATATCTCGAAAAGAACGCCATCCTAAGTCTGATATAGCACGGGATAGCTTACGGTTTTAACCATTCCTGATGTGTTGAAATCTTCTAAAACTATCGTAGTGAAAAAGCTAATTAGGCAAGGGATTCTCCCACTTCTAAGAGGGGACAAAAGGGAAAATAGGGAGAAACCGTCCAACGATAGAATTTTTTGCTGCTGGTGGACTGAAGATTAAAACGCAGGGAAACAAAGGGGAAAAAGGGAGATACGGAACAATTCCAACTGAAAGCCGGCTTAGAACTGCTATTATCGTCTTGCAAAGACCAAGCAGGGTATTGAAAAACCTCCCGGACGAGGGATTTTCCTTCATCGCTAACTTGGGCGCAGCTGCGACTAATGCCCGAAACCAAACAGAGACTATTACTGACACAATTATCATTAGAAGCCACGATCAGGAGATCTTCCCCAGTGGTGGTTAGTTCAAAAGCGATAAAATCTCCACCTTGCCAACGACTAAGGACTTGTCCCTGGGCATTCTGGTAGATAGCGCTGCAGTTTTCGGGATCGAGAAGACGATTACTATCGGGATCTAAGTAACCGCAAACCTTGCCCATCAGACGAGTTCCATCCTGAAACCCATAGACCCAATCAAAGGTATCGATGTTAGCGGCCTTTTGATTGTTTTTGTTAACCAATAGTAATCGATCGCTGACCACGGTTATTAATTCTCTATAAAACTAAGCTTCCCTTAATAACAAAGGTATCACTAAATACTAATTTCCCAACGAAAAGATTTATTAATCTTAACTTGTTGGCCCTGGGGGAGAGTGGACTGGTCAACTTAAATCAAGGCCAAAACCTGCTATCTTATGGGGAGACAAAAATTATCTAGATCTTGTTTTAGCGAGTGGTAGTAAGGGCATGGCGTACAAGCGGGTATTATTAAAACTGAGTGGGGAGGCCCTGATGGGCAATCTCGGCTATGGGATCGACCCGATGGTGGTTTCCGCTATCGCTCAGGAAATCTCCGAAGTGGTTGACCAAGGCATCCAATTGGCGATCGTAGTCGGTGGGGGCAATATTTTTCGGGGGGTGAAAGCCGCCTCGGCTGGCATGGATCGGGCCACGGCCGATTATATTGGTATGATAGCAACAGTCATGAACGCCATGACCTTGCAGGATGCCCTAGAACGAGCGCAAGTACCGACCAGGGTATTAACGGCGATTGCGATGCAGGAATTAGCTGAACCCTACATCCGCCGGCGGGCCATCCGTCATCTGGAAAAAGGTCGGGTGGTGGTTTTCGGTGCGGGATCGGGTAATCCTTTCTTTACCACCGATACCACGGCAGCCCTACGCGCTGCCGAAATCGATGCGGAAGTGGTGTTTAAAGCGACGAAAGTGGATGGGGTTTATGATTCCGATCCCTCTCACAACCCTAACGCGCGACGCTTTCAAAGTCTCACCTACGGTCATGTGCTGACCCATGATCTGCGGGTGATGGACGGAACTGCGATCGCTCTGTGCAAGGAAAATAATATCCCGATAGTCGTTTTCGATCTGTCGGTAGCAGGTAATATTGTTCGCGCTGTCAAAGGTGAACCCGTTGGAACATTGGTAGGAGGATTCTGTGAAGTTAGCTGAAGTTCAAGACCATATGCAGAAAACCGTCGAATCAACCCAGAGAGGTTTTAATACGATTCGTACCGGCCGCGCAAATGCTTCTCTTTTAGATCGAATCGTGGTGGAGTATTATGGCATGGAAACTCCCCTCAAGTCCCTGGCCACTATTAGCACTCCCGACGCAACCACGATCGCTATTCAACCCTTCGATCGTACCAGTATGGGGGCGATCGAAAAGGCGATTTCTCTCTCGGACGTGGGTTTAACCCCCAGTAATGACGGTCAGACCATTCGTTTGAATATCCCTCCCCTCACTAGCGATCGCCGCAAGGAATTGGTCAAATTAGCGGCGAAATTGGCCGAAGAAGGAAAGGTAGCTGTCCGCAATATTCGTCGGGATGCGATCGATGCTATCCGTAAACAGGAAAAAAGTCACGAAATTTCTGAGGATGAATCCAGGGATTTACAGGATCAAGTCCAGAAATCCACCGATAAATTTATCGCCAAAATCGAGGATTTATTAACGACAAAAGAAAAAGATATCATGACCGTTTAAGTTTTTTTCTCCTAAGAAATAGAACAGGCTTTTTGTCTGTTCTATTTGGTTTTTTATCCCTAGGTAAAAGCTAGGGGGTAGTGGGGAGGTTTGGGGGTGAAGTCTTTCCGTATCGAGGCATCTCAGGTTATCAAAAATTCGAGTTTAAAACCCCCTAATTTTATGACGGGGTAAGTTGTTGACTATCTCATTAAAGTCTTAGATTGTAAAATCTACAGCAATTTTCTGTTACACCAAATCAGCTGAAGCGTTCCACATCCTTGCCTAAAATCTTTGATCGCTGCCAAAAAAGTTTTTGGCTAAGAAAAATCCTAATCAATGGGTTGACAGCAGGAGATAGGAGGGACTTTTTGATAGTTTTTGTTTTCTGGACTTAATTAAGTACGTAGGCGTTAAAAATTATCAAATGCCCCCCTTATCAAGGAGGGCAGGGGGGATCAAACCCAAAATCTATCTTCAATTTAATTATAACCAGCTACTTACCATTTTTGCTAATCTAACCAATAGCTCAAGGGCAGCGGGCAGCGAGGGTTGAAAAAAAATCACCCCCACGAAGTTTATCCATTTTAAAATAACAGCATTCCTATTAGAGAGTCGCTATTAAATGCTAAACAATCGCTATGAAATCTTGGAACAACTAGGTAGAGGCGGTTTTGGCGAAACTTTCCTCGCGATCGATACTCGTATGCCCTCCCGCCGTAAATGTGTAATCAAGCAACTAAAGCCGGATGATACAACTAACACAGCACCAACTCCCGGTTGGTTTGAAAAACGTTTCCAGGACGAAGCCGCCATTTTAGAAAAATTAGGGCAAAATCACCCACAAATTCCCCAACTTTACGACTACTTTTCAGAAGGGGAAAATTTCTTCTTCGTCCAAGAATGGATTGAAGGGATCACCCTCAGTCAAAAACACCAACGAGAAGGCAACCTCTCGGAAGCGGAAGTAGAAAAAATCTTGCGAGAACTCCTACCCGTCCTCGACTACATCCACGGCCGAGGAATCATCCACCGGGACATCAAACCCGACAATATCATCCTGCGGGCCAGCGACGGTAAACCGGTTCTCATTGATTTTGGTATTTTCAAAGAGGTGAACAATATCAATGGCGGCAATAAAACAGTCCCATTGGGAACTCCTGGCTACATGGCATCAGAACAAGCAGCTGGCCATCCAGTTCGCTCCAGCGACCTCTACAGCTTGGGTCTAACCGCAATTTTCCTGCTGACGGGCAAAACTCCTCAAGCTCTCACCAGCGACCCCAACACCGGTGAAATCCTCTGGCGAAAAGATGCGCCCCACCGACCCTCGAATTTAGCCGCCGTTATCGATCGCGCTGTCCGTTTCCACCCCCGTGATCGCTTCACCTCTGCTCAAGAAATGTTAACCGGCTTGCCCGTTTCTTCCCAACCGACTGTTTCTGTCAACCAATCTTCTACTACTACTTCCCCACCTCGACCTCTCCCACCATCGAGGTTTGAACGTTGGTTCTGGGTAATTTTTATTGTTATAACTGGTGGGTTTTCTTTTGGGTTTGGCCATCCAATAATAAAACCGTGGTTGGATTACTTGTTCCCAAATGAACCAACGGTTAAAGAACTTCCCTTGATTGAGCCGTCGAGCCAGATTAATTCTTTTGTACTAGACGAAGATGGTCAAACTTTGCTAGGTGGGGATGAGAAAGGGAACATCTACCTGTGGGACGTGGCAACTGGAAAACGGAAAAAAACCATAGCAGGACACGGAAAAGCTATTTTAGAGATCGCTATAAGTAATGATCAACAGATATTAGCCAGCAGCAGTGAAGATGGCACACTCAAGGTTTGGGATTTAAAAACGGGAAAAGAACATATTACCCTGCCAAACCAACGAGGTTTGATCGCCCTAGCCTTAAGTTCCGATGGCAATACACTGGTTACTGGTGGAAAAGATACAACAGTTAAACTCTGGAATCTGTCAACGGGAAATTTAATCGAGACGCTACCAGTGGAAAAAGAGGTGGTATCCCTTGCCATCAATCAAGACGCATCAATTATCGTCAGCGGACATTCGGGTGGTGACATCAGTTTTTGGCAAAAACAAGGCAGTAACCCATACGAACCACGCATTTTTCCCTCTATCAATCCATGGACAGCCCCCTCGGTTGCCGTCAGTGCCGATGGAACCACCGCCGCTAGTAGCAGTTGCCAAGAAAATATCAGAATTTGGAAAGATAGCGATTGGAAAGATTCTCCTCTCCAAGCAGGGTCATCCGCCGATATCTGTTTGATAGTTATCAGCGAAGATGGCAAGATAATTGCTGGCCGCAGTTCCGATGAAACCATTAGATTATGGAACCTAAACACCAAAAAGGAGATTTTTAGCTACTCCCCTTCCTCTCCCAAATCTTTCGATTCACCTAGAATGATTGCCCTCAGTGGAGATGGGCGTACCGTTGCCAGCAATTTTGACAAGAAAATCCAAGTTTGGCGGCCGAGTTTCTGAATTATCGGTGTCAAGATTATCCTGACCAGCTTTTATACTACATCTTGTTTAATAACGTCTTCAAGGCTGATGACTGATAGCTATAAGTAAGTGGGAAGCGGGGCGCAGGTTTTCAAAGCTCGATCAGGAGTTAATCGTATTATTAAAAGTTGATTTGGGATGAATCCCATGTTAGACTAGCGACTAAAACGAAAAAAAGAGGTCATTGAGAATGAAACACCGACAGCCATGCCAAATTCTGGCGATGTTATTCTTAACTGGTGCGGCCACTTTCAGTGTGCCAGAACCTAGCAAGTCCGCAGGAAAGGGACTGTTCTTCTGCGGCCAACTTCAGGGAAAGTGGAATACCTTTGTCAAACGCCCTAAAAGAAATATAGCGATAATTGAATGGACTTCTAACGACTTTGCCGAGTCAGGATGGGACAACAGGAAACGCTGCATCACGGTTTCTGATCGCTTTAATCAATATGCTCCTATGCTGACCAATGTTAAAACTTCAAATGTTAATGGCTATCCCGTCATCTGTGTTCCTAAAGTTAAGGGCGGCAGTTGTGCTAAAAACGAGGTATTATTCACTCTAAAAACAGGAGTAAACTCTGAAGAAGTTGCCCAAAAACTATTTAATATGAATCGCTATGGCAATCCTTCAAAATTCAGATTTACTGACCAGCCTTTTTCCTATGATTCAGAAGGAGAACTTAATATTAATGTCGAGACTTTTATTAACAATCTTGAAGAAATAATCGAAGCTTCAGAAAATGAGCCTCGCTAGGAGTAAGTTTGGCAGTGAACCAATCCCAATGTCAACTTTTACTAATAATGTTTCTGATCAGTAGTCCAGCCTTAAGGCTAGTGACTGATGCAGATAATAGCTACTTTGCTCCTCACATTATTCGGTCGGGATGCCCATCTTCTCGACCAATTTTGATCGATTCTTTATATAATAAGATTAAAGTTATCACCGTAAAAATATTATATGAATCAGAATTTATCGGTTCTGGAGTAATAATTTACTCCCAAAACAACAATTATAAAGTGATTACTAACGCCCATGTTCTCAAGGATAATCACTTTTCCTACAGCATTCAAACCTTTGACGGAAAGATTCATATTTCAGAAGTGGTAAAAACTGCAAATTTTGCTCGGAATGACCTAGCCTTACTACAATTTAAATCTCCCTGCTTTTATGTGGCTTCTCGCCTAGGTTCCTCCGCTAACCTAAAGAGAGGGCAATATGTGTTAGCGGCGGGTTTCCCTTTTTATTTGCAACCACAATTTACCTATCCAGCCAATGAGTCAATACAAAAAAAAGAAACAAAAGAAAGCACTCAGAGCCTAAACGACGAGTTTGATTTTACACCGGGTAAAATAGTTGCATTCTTAGAAAAACCGCTAGAAGGAGGATATCAAATCGGATATAATGGCGACTTTGAAAAGGGAATGAGCGGAGGTCCATTACTCAATAAAAAGGGAGAATTAGTCGGCATCAGCGGCAGACATCCCGTTTTGTGGGAAAACTCCGATAATTATGAAGATGGTTCTCAACCATCGCCGGATTTGCAGACTCTAATCAATAACTCAAGTTGGGCAATCCCCAGCGAACAAATTATTAAAGTAATATCTGATAAATAGATGAAAATATTAGCTACAATAAACTGGCTTATGGTTGGATTAATAGCGGTTTCGTTAACTCAGCAAGGCTTATTAGCTCTCTCCCAAAGAGAAGTTGAGGAAATCGCCAAACAAACTACAGTCAAAATAATTGGTCATAAACCAGGTACTGGAGCAATTGTTCAGAAACAAAAAGATACATCTAAAGGACGGCAAGGGTATTTATATACTGTCCTGACTAACTGCCATGTACTTCTTCTTGATTCAAATGATCGAAAATTCTGCAATCAAGAAAATAAGCTAACCAGCCAAGGGATGCTCAACTCTACTGGTTATCGCGTTGAAACTTCTGACAGACAACAATATATAAGTGAAATTTCCTCGGTAAAAATTCATCCGAATGCTGATTTAGCAATTCTCCAGTTTTTTAGTACAATAGAATACGAAACTGTCAGAATAGGTAATGCAGAACAGCTATCTGGCTCAAGTAAAGTTTATGTATTTGGCTGGGCAGTTCCTAGCAAAACTAGCCGAGACCGACGTGCGCGATTTTTGGGTCCAGGTAATATACTTGGTATTGACAGAAAAGCCGCAGGGGGATATCAAATTGCCCATAAACTCGAACTTGTACAGGGAATGAGTGGCGGTTCACTATTACACGAAAACGGCTGTTTGGTGGGAATTAATGGGGGAGGTGACAGAGACCCTAACACACAAGTTATAGAATTTTTATCCGTTCCTATTAATCTTTATGCAAGCTGGCAAAATATCCAAGTAGTGGACGACTGTCGAGCCACTCCGCTGCCCGATAATAATCGCTTTCAGACACTTCGCAGTCTTCTCGAACAGGGAAATTGGCAGCGGGCCGAAGCCGAAACGAAAAAACTAATGCTTCGAGGTACAGATCAAACCTACTTTAACGGAAACATCATCAACAATCTGTCCTGTTCTGACCTGAAGATTATTAATCGACTTTGGGTGCAATATTCCAGTGGACATTTTGGCTTTAGCGTTCAGGGAGAAATCTGGAGAGGCGTAAAAAATGACTATAAGCAATTTGAAGAGAGGGTAGGGTGGCGGCGTGGCTATGAAGGACCATTGACCAATCCCCCCAACTACAGTCTTGAAGCCAAAAAAGGTCACTTGCCATCCTATAAACTTCTTGCCGCTTCCGACTTCGGAACATTCCTTAACCGATTGGAAAAATGCGATGCTTTAAGTTTCATAGACTCAGGTATTATAGAGAATATAATCTCAAGCGAATCTGAACCCTAATTATGATGAATAACGGTTTCATTTCACCTCTGAAATTTCTCAGCCTAAGTTTCTGCCTAACTTGTCTGCCGTCAAATACCCAAGCGATAAATATTTACCCGCCAATTATCACCAGCAACCAACAACAACAGAATAAGCAAACGGAATCGCCGGAAGTTGGTTTGGAAATAATAGGAAGTCCCTCTCTCAACAGATTGGTGATTCCCATGTACCGATACACCGGTGAATGCCCAGGGTTTTCTAAAGGTATAGTAAAAGCAAGCTTTACCTCCACCGCCTTCCCTCCGAGTCGGGACAGAAGGGTTATTGTTAGAAATGTTAGCCGGGGAGTGGCGAGCGATCCTTTTCCCTTCACCGATCGAGATTATAGCCGGGGCAGAGGCTCCCAAATTACCGAGATAACCATCGGTTCAGGACACGATGGACAATTTCTAATCGTCAGACAGGGAGAAAACGATTTCGATTATACGATTAAGGAAAAAAACACAATAGTTGACCAGGGAACCTTCACAGCATACGTGGAAACAACAACCATTGTTGAAGAAAAGAATAAAGTACCAACAACAAAGCGTGTTTGCCCTGGTAATCGTGTCAGCTGTGATTGGAAGGATAAGTACGAAGTAACAGTCTATAAATGTCCATCTTATCCCGATGTTACAAGATAGGGTTCGCTCAATATAGGTAAAAGCCCTACTAAAAAAGGCTTTTATTTGATATGACTCAAAACCTTTGCGATTTCCCTAGAAATGAAAATCTCAAAGGTACTTTCGTTGGAATCAATAGGGTTAGTGGAGGATAAACTGCCCTCAGAAAATGCACTGAGGGATAGCATCCTTTTCGTCCGCATCGGGGAAATACTATGTTATAATTGCTTCTTAATTTGTTTGAAAAAAATTGAGGTAAAATAGCTATGAAACTTACTATCATCTTTTCAATAATCGTTCTATTTTCTATGAGTTTAGCAAGTTCTATCGGTGCTGAAAATATCGATCATGTGAAAAAATTTAAGCAAACAAAACAATGCCCCGGATGTGATTTAAGTGGTGCAGATTTGAGTGGATTAAATCTAAGACACGCTAATCTACAAGGCGCTGATTTAAGTGGTGCTAGTCTTGGTGGTTCTGATTTAACAAAAGCCAATTTAAGTGGCGCAATTTTGACGGGAGCTAACTTGAATAGTACCAAATTAATAGGAGCAAATTTATCAAATGCTAGACTTAATAGCGTTCGTATGTGGGTGACACAATTAATGGATGCTAATTTAAAAGGAGCAAGTTTGATAAATGCTTTTATAGGTCAGTCTAATTTTACAGGGGCGGATGTGACAGGTGCTAATTTTAATGGTGTACAAAGCTGTGATGGTGATCATAATTACATAGCACCAGATGGAAGCAGAAGCAACGCATGGTGTAAATAAATAAAAATGAACCACTCTACGCTGCTACACGATCAAGTGGAGTAGTTCATTTAAGGGTTAATGATTTGGCATGACCTTAACTTGTTTTCAGAAGTTTGTGATGAAAAACTCCAGACTTACGGAAGCCGTTTGAAGTGTTCAACAAGCTCTGAAGTATTTTCAGCAGTTTTTAGTGAGGCCACAAATCCCTCTAAAACAATGCGAAAGCTAATCAGGAGTGATAGGAATAAAACTGGGGACAAGAGAAAAGCCAGTAAACCTTGACCCGGACCTGCTTGAAATCCATTTATCAAAGATGTTAAAGAAATTAGGAAGATAAAAATTCCCCCTACTCCGTAAATTAAACCAATAATTCTAATTCCAATAAATTTGGAAAAGGAAAGGTCGAATAATAAACTGAAAAAATTACTCGGCATTTAACTTGCTCCTCTCTTAATAAACGGCAATTTTTTGAAGTCTGAGTAACGAACTGTGAAAAGTTTCGGCATATCAGCCTATTTGGGCGCGATCGCAGAATTTTTCGTATATCACACCCAGAAGCTTGAAGTAGATTTATGACAATAGGCTGAAATAAAAGAAACTTTCTGGAAGTCTAGCGACGATTCTTTGATCTGACTGCATTTTTTGACAAAAGTTTACAATTATTCAACGTACTTAATTGTCGGGTACTTCTGTAAAGATTATCATTCATACTGCACTTGTCGCGTTTTGTTTCCATCTAAATCAACAAGAATCTAAGGGTA
Source organism: Microcystis sp. LE19-131.1A (assembly GCF_027532015.1). Taxonomy (NCBI): domain Bacteria; kingdom Bacillati; phylum Cyanobacteriota; class Cyanophyceae; order Chroococcales; family Microcystaceae; genus Microcystis; species Microcystis sp. LE19-131.1A. Next base: position 13,817 of record NZ_JAPZSS010000229.1, read on the forward strand.
ATATCAAGACTTATTGAACTGTTTAGTTAGTACACAGCCCCAAAGCAAGCTGTGAGCTGGTGATAATTTTTGGAGATGTCTAATAACTAGCAGCAACAATCATCATATCCCCAAGGAAAACCTTCACCATAATTCCTATTATCCTCACTCAAACATTTAAAAACTCTAACATTTCCATCTTGAAGAAGACCGACTTCTGGTCCCCATTCATATCCTAGCCAAAACTTAATCAATACAACATCCGAACAGGAAAGTATGATGTCTTGACTGATTGATTCCATAAATTTGGGGGAATTGCCAACATTGTTTAATCCTGGTTCACCGACTGTTATGTTTACTATCTTATTTCTGGTTGCTTTCCAAGGATTGTTTCGTCCATTATATTGAATCCACGTGGATTCATTTGATGAATTTAGAGTCTCTATACTAAATTCAGATGGTGTTTTTCCACCATTAGCATCTTGTTGCCAACTCCATGCCTTAGCTTTCTTCAATTTAGCTTGCGTTCTATCTAAGGAAGCTTGACACTTAGCAGAAACCTGACAGGGGGACAAGCAAGCTGAAAAGCTTATGTAGCATAAAATACAGACACAGACTCCAAAAAAAGATAAGTCATATTTACCATATATGACCTAAATAACGAAAATGATAAGTGAACTATACCAGAAAGTGTTAAAAAATGAACTGGGACGAGCCAGATATCTACTGTTGTTAATGATAGTTGG
>NZ_JAPZSS010000272.1:0-43864 GCF_027532015.1 Microcystis sp. LE19-131.1A
AAATTCATCCAAGCTTATTCGTTCTGGTGCTTCCCACTCTTCCTTTTCTAGTTCTTTAGCACAGTGATTAAATATTAACTCAACTTCTGACCATCCTAACCCTTCTTCTCGACTTATTTCTTCGATGCTACAATTTTTTACCCTCTCATAAATCATCGATTCATAGCGAATTGTCTGATGCTGTCTTAATCTCATAAAACTTAGTCTTTCGCTGATATACTTTTGGCACTTTTGACAATGAAACTGACGGCGTGGTACTTCTAAATATACTGGATTACCTAATATTGACAAATCTCTGACTAGATTATACTCTGTCTGATTGATTCTGTCCAAGGTTTGATGGCAATTCGGACATTCAATTGTTTCATTTAAAAGAGCGAGCTTTAGGAAAATTGTCTCATCAATTTTTTGATAATTGACCACTGTTACATTTGGTAAATCGAGGAGTTGATCAAAATTTATCCACATAACCCACCTCCTGTTCTGTGTTACTATTATACCATGCTCACACAGAACCTAGAAGAGCCAAAAGCGGATAATTTTAACTGTCGATCTAGATTTTTCTCAACTTCTCGCTATTAGTGTTGATAATTTACCAAGTGTCATCCTATTCCGTTTAGGCAATGAAAACTACAATCTAATTAATCAGCGTTTAACTATAGTTTTACGAGATTGTACAAAAGCATTAAAGACGGGAGCAATTGTGTCAGTAACAGATCGTATTTTTCGGATTAGACTTTTACCAATTTAAGATTTTTGCTTTATAGCGTTCATGGAGTCTTCCCGTTAATTCCATCTTAAATATTGTGTTCCAAAAGCGAACACCTTTATTATTGAGTACAAATTATAACATTGGCAAATAATCTCCCTGTCCTCTGTGTCTCTGTGGTTAATTACACTTCGTTTCTGAATAGTCACCAATAATTATAGGTTCTTTGTTGGGAATTTTGACAATAATTTCGACAGTTCCACCTAAGGCGTTAACTACTTCGCGCAGTGTATTTAGCTCTAGATTTTGCTCTTGTTTAAGTTTAGGTACTATTGATTGCTGTACTTCAAGATACTTTGCCAATTCTGATAAAGATAAACCTAGTTTTTCCTGCAAATACTTAAGCGTAAGTTCCTCCAGATAAATTTGGGAAGCTCTTGCTTTAATAATTGCTTGTCGTTCTCCACAAAGTTTATTAAATTCTTCCGAGAAGTTGGTATATTCTTTCATGACTTTTCTTCCTTAAGTTTTTCCAGATATTTTTGATAACGTTGATCTGCTATAGGAATATTTTCTTTGTACCATCTTTTGTTACCTGACTTGTTCCCCCCAACAAGTAAAATTGCTTGTCGATGAGGATCAAAGGCAAATAAAACACGCCAAGGTTCACCTTTATACTGAATACGAAGCTCTTTCATATTCTTAAAAGAAGATCCTTCAATGGTATCAACTCGTGGTCTCCCCAGTGCTGGTCCAAGTTTCATCAATACAGTTAAAACAGCAAATACTTCATTTTGAAGTCCCTGTTCTTGTTGATAAAACCAGAACCTAAAATCTGGATCAAATATAATATTCCATTCCATAACTATAATATAGTCTGTACATAAAATAATGTCAAGCTTTCAGTTAAACATTCGGCTCTCTTGCCATCATCATTATAAATTATAACATCGGTGAATAATCTCTGTGTTCTTTGTGTCTCTGTGGTTAATTACCCTCGATAATCTCCGTACCTCGCTCCAACTCGAAAATGCTATGATAAAAGTAACCTATTATCACTAAGGAACCTTTAATCATGACTAACTTAAACAATCATTCAACCTCTAACACATCCGAAGAGCCTGAGTTATCAATGGAAGAACTCGATGCTAAATGGGATGCACTAGAAAATGACCCTGAATTTCGCAAAAAACCTTTTTGGCAAAGAATTGTTGAGATTGGTAAAGTTGTTCCCCAATCAGAATGGCGAAAACACTTACCTACAGACTTTGCGCGTAATTTTGAACACTATATGTACGGCGCACCGAGAGAAGGTGAGGAAGAATGAGAACAATTTTCTTAGATACATCCTATTTACAGGCTCTTGCTGATTTTGGCGATAATCTTAATCCATTAGCTACAGCTATGACAGGACGACTCCGTAACTTTAGAGGTGTTACCAGTGAAATGGTTCTCACAGAATTACTCAATGCTTTATGCAGTAGAGGGGAATTTTTGCGTAAATCAGCTATTCGTCTAACTCATGATTTACGCAATGACAGCAAAACCATAATCATTCCCCAAACCAGTGAACAATTTCAGCAGGCTTTTGATTTTTATCAAAGACGATTAGATAAAGGTTACAGTTTAACTGATTGTGCTTCCATGCAGATTATGAGACAACTGGAAATCAATGAAATCTTAACCTTTGATAAGCATTTTCAGCAAGAAGGATTTAGCGCATTACTCAGAGAATAGTCACTAAACTTTACTTCACTTTAATTTTTTTCTCGCTTCATATAACCATTGTTCTTCCTCTGTATTAATTATCCTCCCTTCGGCTAAATTAAGACATTTACGCCAATTTTCCTGAGATAATTTCTTATCTTGTTTTTCTAAAAGTTGAGCATAAATACAAAAAGCAGCACCGGGATTGCGGATAAATTTCTGATAAGCTGGATTTTCAGCGATACCAATAGCAACTAAAAGATTAGGAACTGCATCTTCACTGCGATTTTGCTTAAATCTGGCCCAGCCTAGATTTTTATAAATACTATATTTTTGTACTGCTAAATTGCGTTTCTCCTCTTCAGTAAATTGGTCTAGTTTTTCATCTTTTTCTGCTAATAATCTCTTGGCTTTTTCCAGTAACTCTACTGCTTCTGCATTCTTATTATCGCGCAGATACCAATAAGCGAGATTATTATAAGCATCTATAAAACCACCTTTTGCCGCGATTAAATAGTGTTTTTTCGCATTAGTCAAATCCTGTAACTCTTCGTAAAGTGTTGCCAACTTATAATGAGCATCTAAATTATCTGGATCTAACTCAATCGCTTTTAAATACTTCTCTTCTGCTAAGGCTAAATTGGGAAGTTCTTGACTTGCTGGCGGAGGAGATTGTAAATGGCTTCCTTCTTGCTTATAAAACTCAGAAAACCAAGAGAAATTTAGATAAATTCCCAAGAGAAAAGCAAAGACTATTACTGTTACAGAAAACTGTATTTCTTCATACCAATGTTCAGCAATCCCAAGAAATTTCATTAACTTAACAAAACCCTTCTGGCGCGTCCGTGTGAGAGCATTTTCAGTTTGTAATAAAGAAATGAAAGTCGAAAAAATAACACCCCCTATTTCTGGCAAACCTGAACCACCACTAAGAAACCGAGTAGCAATCGTTCCGATTAATGTAAAATTAACCCCTAATAAAACCAGTTTACCGATTCTCCATAGCCAATCAAAGCGATTGCAAGGATGCAGAGATTCTCTACTTTCTAAATGCCACCACCAAGCCTGAGCAGACATAGGTAAAGTCTCCCGATATTCAGCTAAGTCAATAACTTGAGTAATTTTGTAACTCTTCTGTTTTAATCTATTATCTTGTTCGATTAATTTTGACGACATATCAACCGAAATTTCCGCCTCAGCTTCCATTCGTTTCTGAAGAGCATCTCTGGCGGTAATAATTTCTAAAGCCTGTGCTTTTTTCAGAGATTTATTATGAGAAGTATCTAAATAATTTAGAGCATTCTGGTAACGCTCTAAAGCAACTTGAAAGGGTGTCGGCACAGGTGCAGGAGAATTCATATTATACTAAATCCGTTGAGCATAGGTTACCTATAAGGACAGGCAAAAGGCAAGAGGCAAAAGGCAAAAGGGGGAATAAATAATCAGTTTTTAATAACCAGATTTAGTATTATAAGTAGTCATGCAAAATAAATTTCCTAGTGAAGACAGGCAAGAGGCAATAGGCAAGAGGCAAAAGCTTTATCGAAATGTGTAATTAATTTTGCTTAGGTACTTACAATCCTAAAAGTTTAGTTTCTTTCACTGTTTGAGGGTAAAAAATACCTCGGCAAAACTGGCTGATGATACTAAATCCTGTTTAAAAAGTATAGGAAAGTGGGAAGATGGGGCAAAAAACCAAAGAAATTAGGAACTATATGTCCCTAATTCCTGTAGTATATGCCATTGTATGTAACGGGCTTGGAGAGACTCGAACTCCCGACCTTGTGGTCCGTAGCCACACGCTCTAATCCACTAAGCTACAAGCCCTTGTTTTTCTCAACAGTAAACTACTATAGCACAGGTTCATTCAATGACGCAAGAGGGTAAAGAAAAATTATCTCATCTCGACAGCCAAGGCGAGGCCCAGATGGTGGATGTATCGGAGAAAATGCCCACTAAACGCACTGCTATCGCCCTAGGACAAGTGAGAATGCTAAAAACGACTTTTGAAGCCATAGAACAGGGAAATGCGCCTAAAGGTGACGTTTTAGGGACGGCCAGACTAGCGGGAATTATGGCGGCCAAACAAACTTCCTCCTTAATTCCCCTTTGCCATCCCTTACCCCTGCAAAAAATCAATGTTCAGATTATCCCGAAAGCAGAGTTACCCGGTTACGAAATTCGGGCAGAAGTGGTGACAAAATCGGAAACTGGGGTAGAAATGGAGGCTTTAACGGCGGTATCTGTGGCAGCCTTGACTTTATACGATATGGCCAAAGCGTTAGAAAAATCAATCCTGATTGAAAATATCCGTCTGCTGAGTAAAACAGGAGGGAAATCAGATTATCATCAGGATACCCTGTTGCCATGAAAACCCGGGTGCATCTCACATTTGCAGAAATACCGACAATCAGCAATTATCAGTGACTCTTAAATTATTACAGATGGGTCAGCGGCTGCGTGTAAGCATCCCACCGAAAAACTAATGCGCGGGGGGTTTGGGGGGTAGAACCCCCCAAAGGCTTGGATTGAGTGGTAAAATCGGAAGTAATGACCGATTTTAGCCGAGAGTGTCCCCGTAAAAATCCCAACTTGGTAGATTGACAAAAATGAGATGCAGCCTAAAAAACCTAAGTAACCCCTTCTAACTTTTCATCGGTCAATTGATATAATTCCTGTAATTTCTCTAATTTGTCGGGGTCTGCTTGCCAAAAACCGCGACCCTGTGCTTCTAACATTCTACCGACAATATTACGGAAAGCTTCGGGATTAGCTTGACGCAATTTTTCCGCCATTTCTGCATCAAAAGCGTAGGTATCGGCTGCCTGATCATACACCCAATCGTCACTAAAATTAGCCGTACCGCCCCAACCAATTAAAGCGGTCATTCTTTGGGAGATTTCGTAGGCCCCACCGGAACCTTGATTAACCATGGCGTTGGCCCATTTAGGATTGAGTAATTTACTGCGGTATTCTAAGCGCAAAACCTCCTCTAATTTGCGGGGAGTTGTATCATTGGAAAAACTCTCGACAAAACTCGTCATCACCCGTTTACCGCTTTGTTTTTCTGCGGCTAATTTTAATCCTCCCGTGTTGCCGTAGTATTCCTGAATATCGGTTAAACCGTATTCTACCGAGTCAATTTCTTGGATAATACTTTCACTGGTTTTTAATAACTGTTGTAGCACTTCTGGCCGCGCTTGTCCCTTATCTTGACGACCATAACTAAAAACATTACGCTTTTCCCAAGTTTTCGCTAATTCGTTGTCATTGTCCCAATTTCCTTCCACTACTTGGTCATTAACTAAAGAGCCAAAATCCCCAGCAGGATTGGAAAATAAACGAGCGCTGGCATTGTCAATCCCTTGACTTTTTAAGGCTAAATAGTGCTTACGGATATAATTATCATTTTCCGATTCTTCTATCTCGGCTGCCCGCTGCATTAAATCATCCAATAACTCGATAATATTGATAAAAGTATCGCGAAAAATTCCCGATAAATTAGCCAAAATATCGATGCGCGGGTGTCCAATTTCCCCTAAAGGTTTTAATTCATATCTGACAATTCTTCCCGTTCCCTCTTTCACTGGTTCCGCACCGACTAATTCTAAGAGAATACCCAGGGATTCACCCTTAGTTTTAATCACATCTAATCCCCAGAGTAAAACCGCTACAGTTTCGGGATATTTTCCTTTTTCGGTTAGGTTTTGTTCTAGCAGTTTTTTGGCGATTTCTCGTCCGCGGGTGTAGGCTGCCGGGGAAGGCATCCGGTAGGGGTCTAAAGCGTGTATATTGCGTCCTGTGGGCAAAACTCCCGCACCATCTCGGAGTAAATCACCCCCCGGCGCTGGGGGTACATATTCCCCATTTAATCCCCGCAAAAGATTAGTTAATTCTTCGCTATTTTGTCCTAATAAATTTTTAATAGCAATGCCTTCTTTAAGCTTTTCATTGGTTGCTTCGTCAGCGATAATTTGCTGAAATTCTCGCTCAGATAAATCGGTAAAATAAGCATCAAGATAACCTTTTAATTCTTCCTGATTGGGAGCAGTTCCTAGGGTGTGTAAACCCGAAGAAAATAGTCTTTGTTCGACGATTTGTAAGTAATTATACACCTTGACAAAATAATCGGTTAGTGCATAGCGGCTAAATAATTTGGCATTTTCTAAAGTGAATTCTATTCCCTGTTTTTCTGCTTCCAGAAAAGGACAATCTTTAGAGATACCTGTATCAATAATCTTTTGAAGAATACTATCTCTTAAAGCGTAATTTTTCTCAGGATTTTCTCGAAACTCGGCAATCAAATCTCGTAAAATCATCAATTCTTTATATAATCCCGCTCGTCCGTAGGGAGGCACATTATGGGAAATTAACACCCCATAACCGCGACGTTTAGCTAGGATAGATTCCGAGGGATTATTAGCGGCATAAATATATAAATTCGGTAAATCTCCTAATAAAATATCTGACCAAGAATAACCGGTATTTCCTAGGGGTGAACCAGGCAGCCATTCGACAGTTCCGTGCATACCAAAATGAACGAGCGCATCGGTCTTAAAATCTTTTTGTAACCACTGATAAAAGGCTGCATACTGAGGGTGAGGAGTTAAATCTTTTTCAAACATTAACCGCATCGGATCCCCAGCAATTCCTAAAGGTGGTTGCACTCCAATCCAGATATTACCTAACTCAATTCCCCCTAAATGATACTGGTCGCCAATAGTTTTTATCCCCGCATCTTTAAGGGATTTCCAGTGTTTTTCGATGCGAGAAGTTAATAGATAACCTAGCCAATTTTCTAAAGTTTCTATCGATAAACGATTTTGTTTAGAGAGATTTTCATCATCGGCAAATTTGACTTTTTGAATAATTTCTTCCCCGTCTTCGGGAATCGTTCCCAGATTATAACCCTGCGCTTCTAAAGCTTGTAAAAACTTAACTAAACTCCGGGGAACATTTAACAAAGCTGCCGTACCAACTGCCCCATAACCCGGCGGAAATCCATAGAGAATGATGGCTATTTTGCGTTCTTGCGGAGGGGTTTTATGTAACTTAATCCAACTATGCAAACGTCCAGTTAAACGCTGTAATCTTTCGGGGATTAAATAGATAGTTTCCCCCACTAATCCCCCCAGAGGAATTGTATCAATTGCTCCATCTAATTCCGGTAAAGCGTATAGAACCACACTCTGTAAACCACCGATTCCCTGTCTTGTCCAAGAATAAATATCTTGAATCAATAAAGGGGCAGCGATAAGATAAGGAATATTTTTAGCGGACAGAATTCGTTTAGCCACTTCTACCTGTCTTCCTGCTTCCATAGAACCCGCAGGACCTCCCACCAAAGGAAAGCCAATCGTCGAGACAATTGCATCTACTGTCACCGCATCTTCACTTAAAGAAGGAGTTTCAATGATTCCTTTTTTTCTTTGCTGAATTTCGTAGTCTGTGGTTAACCAATCCCGAACAATTGTATGGCCTTCCACTCCGTTAATAAACACGGGTAGGGGAATTAAATTAGCCGTTTCAAAATGACGGATTAATTGATTAATATAGGGTAGTTTACTGATAACGTGCTTCCGATAAAGCAGCAGTGCCACCACTGGTTTATCAAGAGATTTATTTTTTTTATACCAAGTTAAATATTCTTGGGGAGTGAGAAAATAACCCTGATAATCGGGGTGTAATAGTCCCTTATTGGGAGTTTCGATAACTTCGGGTATTTCCCGTACTTTTAATCCTAGATATTTTTGGGCAATTACCCAACACATAGCGGCAACATTTTCGGTTCCTCCCGCATTCCAATAACCGTAAATAATTAACCAATTACGCAAATCTTGAACTTTTTTAGCGGGAATAAATTTCAGCAGTTTCGGACCAGTTTTGAGGAAACTGAGATAACCAGCTAACTTATCTTCTTCCTTGCCACTGGAAAATTTACTCAAGATAAATTGAATTGGTTTTGGCATTCCTTTTGGTTTATCCCCGATGGCAAATTCTCCCAAACGGGTTAAACTCATTAACTCTAAAGCAGACTCAAAAACTAAGCGAATCGGAATCTGTGCTGCTCGTTGCCGCAGCCAAGTAACTTGATCGTAATCGAAGATCAAACTAGCAAAAAAAACGTCGGCAGTGGCTAAAGCTTGCTCGACTATTTCCGGTTCGCTAGTCAAGGATTTATCGCTAAATACTTTTACCTCTAAATCGGGACATTTAGAACTAGCCAACAGGCCCGATTGCCGATACAAATTACTATTAAAGGTTTCAAAGCCAACAATTAAAACAATGCTTTTCATAAGAATTTATTTTCTGATAAATCAGGGTGCGTTATTTTGCCTTAACACACCCCCTGAAATGATCATAACAACAAATTAATAATAACTGCCAGATTTGCGATGATGGATGGCGGTTAAACCTTGGTGTAAAACCTTACCTTTTTCTGCGATCGCATAAAGCAGCCAATGATCACCGCACTCCATTCGTTGTTCCACCCGACATTCCAGATAAGCGAGCGCTTCGGCCAAAATCGGCCCACCGTTCTCAGCTTTAGTGGTTTCGATATTAGCGAAACGATCTTCTCCGGGGGAAAAAGGTTTAAGAAAATGCTTCATTAAAGCTATATGTTGTCCTTCTTGCCGGATATTAAGGACAAAATGGATATAAAGTGGGTAGAATCGATGGGAGGTATTATCAGCAATTCTCATTTTAAGGTTTCATGACATTAAAACCCTTGCACCTAGAAGGGTTAATAATTCTTAACGAATCTCTAGATCGCTGAAACAAGGCAAAATCGTTTCAAAATGAGAATTGCTGCCACTATCTCACCTGCATCGGTCTAACACCCCCTTAATAAGACTTATAGCAGAGAACGAGTTGGTTAGGACAACCTAAATCGCTAAAATTCAGTTCTGGCAAGGATTTTCCTTCTTCCTTCTGCCCGCTGCTATAATAGCGCACTGTGCGGTTTAATCACCTCAATCAGGAGTCAGGAGACGATGCCAAATCAGATTATACTTCATCTTTATGAGAAACGCTGTAAGCTGTAATAATTAAGAGACATCTTAAAAAAAGTCAGAAACCCTTCTGTTCCCTGTTCCGGAGTTCCCTTGTCTCTAAAGTTAACTTTATTTTTAACTAGGTACTTAGAATGAAAAATGAAATATTAAATCTAGAATTTTCTCCCGATGTTCTTGCCGCTTTAAAAATAGGAATTGATGAACTCGGTCAAGAAATTAAACTTCTGGCCGCTATTTATTATTTTCAAGAAAAGCGACTTTCTTTAGGAAAAGCGGCGGAATTAGCGAGAATTAATCGCCTAGAATTTATGGATATTTTGTCTAAAAAAGGGATTGTATTGTTTGATTATGACGAATCGGCGTTAGCGGTTGAATTAAAGGGAATAGAAAAACTGGAGCCTGATGATTGTAAGTAACGCTACTCCCCTCATCGCTTTTGCGCGAATTGGTCAACTCGGTCTTTTACAAGAAATAGTTAAAAGCATCATTATTCCTAAGGCGGTAGCTCTTGAAATCAGCACTTATGATCAAGACAAAACTGGCTCGATCGATCTATTACGAGAACAGTGGATTTCTGTCCGAGAAATCGCCTCTCAACAGCAGGTTTCCTTACTATTACCGACTCTGGATCGAGGAGAATCAGAAGTCATCGTCCTTGCACTAGAACAAAAAGCCCCTTTAGTGCTTATCGATGAATTAGCGGCTCGTCAGGTGTGTAAATCTCTCAATATTCCAATTACAGGTTCGATCGGTATTTTAATTAAAGCAAAACAGTTGGGAAAGATCGCTGCAGTCAAACCTTACATAGAAACGATGCAACAACAAGGCATATACTACAGCCAGAAATTTATTGATCTTGTTTTACAAACAGTAGCAGAAGGATAGGGGAGAGTATTGTTCACTTTCGGGATCAGCCGAAACCCTTGTTTTTTGCGATCCCTTACCCGTCACCATGAGTTAATAATAACTGCCAGATTTGCGATGATGGATGGCGGTTAAACCCTGGTGTAAAACCCTGCCTTTTTCTGCGATCGCATAAAGCAGCCAATGATCACCGCACTCCATTCGTTGTTCCACCCGACATTCCAGATAAGCGAGCGCTTCGGCCAGAATCGGCCCACCGTTCTCAGCTTTAGTGGTTTCGATATTAGCGAAACGATCTTCTCCGGGGGAAAAAGGTTTAAGAAAATGCTTCATTAAAGCCAAATGTTGACCTTCTTGGAGGATATTAAGGACAAAAGGCGTACCGCTATAAAGCAGAGACTCGATCGCTCGTTCTTTCGCCACGGCAATAGTCAATCCGGGGGGGGTGAACGTCGCTTGCGACACCCAAGAGGCTAACATGGCGCCGCGCAATTCCCCCAATTCGCAGGTGACGATACAGAGAGAACCCACCAAACGTCCCAGAGCCTGCGATCGCCGATCGCTTTGGGATTGGTTAACATTAGTTTTCGGTTGTCTGCTTTTGCGAGCTTTTTTGACTGCTTGAGCGAAATCGGTTCCTGCTTCCTCACAGGTCTTTAAAATTGCCTCCGTGGGTTTAAATTTAACCCGAATTGGCTCAAAACCGAAGCGATAACCGCCATCCCGGAATTTACCTTCTAAAAGATCGACCGCTTCCCCACTCCAACCGTAGGAGCCAAAAACTCCCACCAGCTTGCTTTTATCGCCATTTGCTAGGGTAATCCCCAAGGCGGTTTGGATGGGAGTCGGTGCGTGTCCTCCCAAAGTGGGGGAACCAAAGATAAAACCGACACTTTTTTCGATCGCCGTTTTGATCTCGTCCGGTTCAGCGAACTCGGCATTAATCGCCGTGACTGCTACTCCCGCTTTCGTGATCCCCATGGCGATCGCTTGAGCGAGGGTGGTGGTGTTGCCGTAGGCACTGGCATAAATCAGGGCGATTGTCAACTCTTGATACTTTTGTACTGCCAACCATTGTTGATAGGAAAGGGTCAATTCGTGCATCGCGTAACGCACCAGAGGGCCGTGACCAACAGCATAAAATAAGGGCGATTTAGCGGCTAATTTCTCCAAAGCGTTGCTAATTTGGCTGGCATAGGGAGCCATGAGACAATCGAAATAATAACGCCGATCTTCGTTATAAACGCTCCAACCCTCATCAAAAATTTGGTCGCCACAAACGTGCGCTCCGAATAATTTATCGGTGTAGAGAATATCGGTTTTGCTGTCGTAGGTACAGAGTTGATCGGGAAATCTGGGGTTAGGAGTGGGGATAAATTCTAATTGATGGTTTGCCCCTAAATTTAATATTTCTTCCCCCTTGACAACCAACAGATTTAATGCTTCGGTTTCGAGAATTTTTTTCAGGGAAATTGCCCCCGGATTAGAACAAACAAAAGTGACTTGAGGCGCGATTTCTAAAAGTGCCTTGAGGGTGACGGCACGATTGGGGTTAACGTGACCGAGGATAATATAATCAATAGTTTTCGGATCGATTCTTTTAGTTAAAGCCTCTAAAAATATAGCCGAGAATGATTTCCCGGGTGGATCAAAAAGAGCGACTTTTTCACCTTTAATCAGATAACTATTGGCGGTAGTTCCCTTTTGTAATCCATATTCGATCTCGAATTTTAACCGGTCCCAAGTGCGGGAACGAAAGACAAAAGTATCGACGGCAATAGGTGCTACTTGTACATCTCTCGGTTTGACAATTGCATTATTCATAATCTTAGTTACCAGTTATCAGTTAAGTAGTCAATTAGTTAAGCGGCAACTTGAGGCTGTGATCATTTTTTACTAGGCAAGTTTGGCATCAAAGTCAACACTTGATTTTTGACTAAATACAGCCTTTTATCGCTGGGGACGAGTGGGGAAATTTACAGGTTATCTTACCAGCCGGAAGGACATCAATATCTACAGTACACTATCTCTGGGAAGAAACCTAGCTTCTAGCAATTGGCTCGCGGGTAACGATACTCCTCTGGGGGGATTTGCCAGTCTATTGAGAAATTCTAAAGGGAACGTGATCCCCAGAAGCGAGGTGCTAGTCTGAGGGAAACCCTGCTATCTCCCTATCAGGCAAAGTTTTTATGAGCTATCAGCACTCGTCTTTTGACTGCACTAGCGCCAATTTTGAGAAAGCCGCTTTGACTCATTTTCGCACTCTTGTGGCTTTTTTACCGGACAATTGCCGTATTTACCGGCAAACTTGGGAATTTTCTACGGTTCTCTGTCTCGATTTTCTAGCCTGTTTGCAGGGACTAGCAATCACTCGTCAAAATTTCGCCCATCTAGTTAATGTGACACAAGAACTGGGTTTAGGTCAAGCAATTATTTTGAAAGTAGGCAATAAAATCGTTGAGTGGCATCGTTTAACAGTCTAGAAAAAAATCGGCTCTCTGTGTTCTTTGTGTCTCTGTGGTTTATCTTTAACGCTGCTGACATAACCTAATAAAAAGGTAGATTGTCGGCTATTCTAGAACTGTTTAAGTTGAGAAAAAGCTCCGATAATTTGACCAAGGCTAATACCACCATCATTAGTGGGAACGGTTTGCTGCCAGTAGGGTTGAAATCCCGAAGCTTGTAAGCGATTAATTGTTCTTTCCGTCAGATAACGATTTTGAAAACAGCCTCCCGTCAGGAGAATTTTTTCTCTGCCTATTTTCTGAGCAATTTCTACAATAATCTCACTTAAACTATTATGAAATTTAGCGGCAATTATGCCGATTTGTACTTGTTTTTCTAAATCTTCAACAACTCCTAAAATTATCTGATTCCAATCAATAACTATGGGGGAGTCGGCGGATAAAGAAAAATGATAATACTCTTCCGTTTTAATGCCATCAAGGGCAAATTCTAACTGCATTGCTGCCTGTCCCTCAAAACTTAATTGATAACATAAACCTAGAATCGCCGCCACACCATCAAACAAACGCCCGACACTAGAAGTTAAAGGACAATTAATTTTTTTGGTTAACATTTGCCTAAAAATCGACCATTCCTGTTCACTAAAAGCTGATTTTATCCTATCGGTATTTTCCATAACTTCTAGTAATCCTAAAGCCACTCGTCTGGGTTCTTTAACCGCTTTTTCTCCTCCGGGTAATGGCCAGGGTTTAAAATGGGCGACTCGCTGCCAAGAATCGGCAGCAATATGGATAAATTCTCCCCCCCAAATTGTGCCGTCTAAACCGTATCCTGTTCCATCCCAAGCAACCCCTAAAACTGGAGGTTGTAGCTGATGTTCTGCCATGCAGGATAAAACGTGAGCGTAATGGTGTTGAATGGGAATAACGGGTAAATTTAAGCTATAAGCGTACTTGGTTGCTAGATATTCAGGATGAGCATCACAGGCAATAACTTCGGGTGCAAACTCGTATAATTTTTTTAAACTATCGAGGATATTTTCAAAATGATTGACGGCATTAACTGTATCTAAATCGCCGATATGTTGACTAATAAAAACTTGATTTTTTTGGTAGATAGCCACGGTATTTTTAAAATAACTTCCCACGGCCAGAATCGGGGGGAAATCTCCCTCATTAACTTTAACGGGAAAGGGAGCATATCCCCGCGCTCGCCGCAAAATCATCGCTTTTCCCGCCATTTCCCTGATAATAGAGTCATCCACTGGTCGAACTATGGGACGATTATGAACTAGAAATAAATCGGCGATAGTTCCTAATTTTTCTAAAGCTTCTTTTTCCTCAATACAGATAGGTTCATCGGCTAGATTACCACTGGTTGCTACAATAGGAAAGCCTAATTCTGCTAATAAAAGATGATGTAGGGGAGTATAGGGTAACATGACTCCTAGATAGGGATTACCCGGAGAAACGGCAGCAGAAAGATAATTTTTTCGCTGTTTGATCAGGACGATTGCCGCAGCAGGAGACTGCAATAATTGCGATTCTAAAGAAGAGACATAACCATGCTTTTTCACTAACTCAAGATTAGGATACATCACGGCAAAAGGCTTATCCAGTCGCTGTTTACGTTGTCGCAATTTTTGCACTGCTTCCGTATTTCTTGCATCGACAACTAGGTGAAATCCTCCTAATCCTTTGATCGCTATAATTTTTCCCTGTTGAATTGCTCTAGCAGTGGCGATTAAAGCTTGATCTTTTTCCGCTAATACAGAGCCTTGACTGTCTAAAAGACTAATTTTGGGTCCGCAACTAGGACAGGCATTCGGTTGGGCATGAAAACGGCGATCCAGAGGGTTTTCGTATTCCCTTTGACATTCGGGACACTGATTAAAACCCCTCATAGTTGTGGCACTGCGATCATAGGGTAAACTCTCGATAATACTGTAGCGAGGACCGCAGTTAGTGCAGTTAGTAAAAGGATAGCGATAACGACGATTATTCGGGTCAAAAATATCGGCTAAACAATCGGGACAAGTGGCTAAATCGGGCAGAACAATTGTATTTTTTTCACCGCCGCTGCTCTGGCGTATGCTAAAGTTTTGATAACCGATAGGATTTAACCATTGAGTCTCAATATTTTCAATTAGCGATCGAGGTGGTTTTTCTAAAGATAATCGAGTCAAAAAAGTTTCTAGTTTGTCTCGATTGCCCTCGACTTCAATAAAAACTCCCGCTGCTGTATTATTCACCCAACCAGTTAGGTTTAATTCCGTTGCTAATCGATAAACAAAAGGACGAAAACCGACCCCTTGTACTGCTCCGCGCACAATTAAAGCTAATCGCTGATCCGATTGAATGCTCTGATTATTCATAAATAATTTAACGGGGAAATCATCAAATTCATCCCTGATTACTTTTCCCGTTATACTAAACTTTCACTAATCACCCGACAGCATTCTTCCACACTGGTTCTTTTTTCCATAGCTATCACTAAAGCTTGATAGGCAGTCTGTTGTTTTTCTAAAAGAGTTTTTGCCTGTAATAAACTCCAGCGCTCTTTTTGGGCATAATTATTCTCAGGAACCCCCGCTAATTTTAAGGCCGATTGCAGATAAAATCGATCGCTTTCTCCCCCCTCCGCTTTACCATAAACTAAGGTTTCGGCAGCAATTCCCGCCATCCACACCGTAGAAATTCGCTCTAAAAAAGCAGGAAAATCGGTAAAGTTCTTGACTTTTTGCTCTAAATCTGCTAGGTCAAATTGAACGCCGCCGACTCCCTCCTGGCCTTGACGAAAGGCTTCCCAAGCGGTCAAACTATAACTGGCGATCGGAATGCCTAAAATATAAGCGGTGAGAAAATGTCCGGCTTCGTGGTAGATAACTCTTTGACGGTGTTTACTGGGAGAAAGAGCATCCAGTAGTAAAGTCACGCCTCGGTTATTAAAGGTGAGAGTATCGACGGTAACTAATCCCAAGAGGCTAAAAGTAGCCAAAGCGGGGACAAAAGGCGAAATAGACAGCAAAGGGGTGACAAATACGGAAAGAGTGATCGAAAAAACGGTAATCGCGATCAGATTTAAAGCTGTCTGTTCCATAAAAATTAATAAAAATATACAAATGCTTAATACTATGTTACATTGCCTAGTTTTATTTTCCCCGAATCAACCAACCAATTACCCCACCCACAAAAGCAGTCACAATCGATATACCGATCTGTTTCCAGTTTTTTACCTCCCCAATTTTTTCGGCTAAATCGGGAATTTTTCCCACGGATGCCTCGATGAGTTTCACTCTTTCATTTAAACCGGTGATTTTTGCGTCTAAAGTCCTGATTTCTCCCTTAATTTCCGTCTGTCCTATCTCTAAGACCTGAATTTCTCTTTTGATCTCTCCGAAACTATTCTCGATCGCTTTTTGTCCACTCTCCAGAGAGGTTAAACGAGTTTCGATCGCTTTTTGTCCATTGATAATCAGATTTTCTAACCTTTTTAGGTCATTTTCCGTAAAAGCCGTCATCAGCTAAACTCCTAATAGATTAATTTTTTCTCGTCTTGAGATTAAATCGATTGTTGACTAACTTAATTATGGAGTCAAAATCAAGCTGTTCCCCATTGATGGTTCTAGGTTCGACACAGCAATAGGGATTTAGGGTGATAGGGAAATTTCCGCTAAATCCCCCATCTCCCCACTTCCCTTTACCATAAATAAATATTATTGTTTTCCTGTATGGATAACTTTTATTGATGAATATCGATCGCACTATCCAAGAGGCAATAGGGATTTAGGGTGATAGGGAAATTTCCGCTAAATCCCCACTTCCCTTTAACATAAATAAATATTATTGTTTTCCTGTATGGATAACTTTTCTTGATGAATATTGATCGCACTATCCAACTAGCTCATCAATTAGCGGACGCGTCTGGAGAGATTATCCGGCGCTATTTTCGGCAGCCTCATCTAGAAACCGAAACAAAACTCGATCAAGTTTCCTCAATAGTAACAATCGCCGATCAAGAAGCTGAGGAGGCGATGGTGGCGATTATTCGGCGAGAATTGCCTGAAGATGGGGTTATTAGGGAAGAAGGAGTCAATATTCCTTCCCAAAGTGGTCGTTATTGGGTATTGGATCCGATCGATGGCACATCCTCTTTTGTCAAAGGATTACCGATTTTTGGGACTTTAATCGGCCTAGTGGCAGAAAATCAACCGATTTTAGGAATTGTCGATCAACCGATTTTAGGCGATCGCTGGTTAGGAGTGAAGGGAAAAGGGAGTCTTTATAATAACCAGATGATTGTTAATCCCTACCGTCAAGATCAAGAACTTGTCTTAAAAAATGCCTGTTTAGCCTCCACCACTCCCTTAATGTTTATCACAGAACGACAACAAGCGATCGCTCGTCAGCTGCAAAGCGTCTGTAAACGTACCGCTTTTGGGGGTGATTGTTATAACTATATGATGTTAGCCACTGGCTGCACTGCCATGCCGATGGTAATCCTAGAATCAGACCTGAAATACTACGATTTTTGTGCTTTAATCCCGATTATTGAAGGTGCGGGCGGAATAATTAGCGATTGGTCAGGTAATCCCCTAAAAGCTGATTCTAGCGAAGTTTTAGCCGTCTCTAATTCGGGTTTATGGCGGCAGGTTTTAGAACAAATCAGCAGAGTGGGTTAGTGCCAATAGCTAACCCACCCCTGCGGCAATTAAACGGTGGCTAATTGAGGTTGGGGACGTTTGCTGTTACGGATACCTTCGATCGCGGCTGCGTAATCAGGGGCATTAAATACCGCCGAACCTGCTACGATCGCATTAGCACCCGCTTCGAGAACTTGCCAAGTATTAGCCGGTTTTAAGCCGCCATCCACTTCAATCCAGGGATCCAAGCCTTTTTCATCGCAGATTTGACGTAATTGACGGATTTTGGGGACAACTTCTGGGATAAAACTCTGGCCACCAAAACCGGGGTTAACGCTCATAATTAGGACTAAATCGCACAAATGCAGCACATATTCGATTAAATCTAAGGGAGTGGAGGGATTTAATACCACACCCGCTTGTTTACCGAGTTCGCGGATTTGGCAAAGAGTACGATGGAGGTGGGGAGAAGCATTATGTTCAGCGTGAACAGAAATAATGTCAGCACCCGCTTTCGCAAAGTCAGCCACATATTTTTCTGGTTCCACGATCATTAAATGCACATCTAAAGGTTTTTTCGTATAGGGACGAATAGCGGAGACAATCAGGGGTCCAATGGTGATATTCGGGACAAAACGACCATCCATAACATCAACGTGAATCCAATCGGCTCCTGCCTTATCCACAGCCTCGATATCGGCTCCTAATTTACTAAAATCCGCCGATAGGATCGAGGGAGAGACAACGATCGACTTCGAGCTTCCGTTTTGGGTCATGGCTAACTATAGAATTTCGTGTTTATATTTTCGTAACAATCTTATCAGCAATCAGTGATCAGTGATCAGTAATCAGTGATCAGGAGTCAGGAGACAGGAGATTATTTTTATTTATTCTCCCCACACCCCACACCCCACACCCCACACCCCACACCCCACACCCTACACCCCTCCGCATCCGGCATAGAAGCATAGGTTTATGTAATTGTCAATATAGATTTACGAACTTTTTTGTCGAAACTGGATCATAAACTTTAAAAATAGGCATGATGGGAATAGTTGGGATCGAGGGGGTGGAAAGATAGATAAACTGGTGGCTCTGTAGTTATATATACTTAGCTATCTCAGAAATTTACGCTACCCTAGATTTAGGGTTCTTTACATTTTGTTACTTACCATCCGTAAGAAAACTTAGTTCACTTACCCTATTTTCTCAGAAAAGAATCTTAAAAAAGTGTTAAGGTTTTATACTTGAGCAGTGTTATCAGGAGGAAAATTGTGTTTAAACGACTTGCAGAAGAGCATCGCCAACTGGTCAAAGACTTAGTCATGGATTTACAGGCTTTAGCGATCGCACTAGAAAATCAAGGTTATCTAGCATCTTGCTACACCTGTGGCGGTCAACTGAATAGCGCATCTTTTATGGTGGGATTGGGGGAAACCCATCTAATTCGGTTTCTCGTGTCCGATTACGGCATCACCTGGACAGAAATGCGCGATGATCGAGAGTTAATGAAACTCGAAGGTGCGGAAGCCATCAGCCAACTACAGGAATTAGCCAATCTGATTAAATATCAAATTTCGCCGGCGGAATTTATTGACAAAAAACCCTCCTCCGTGCTGCAACGGTTAGAGACGGTTTAACTGGAGATGTGACCTAGACTTGTATGTTTAGGGAGCTTTTTTCCCTAAGCTTTCAGCCAACTGTTAGCTAGATAAGCCATTCGTTTCATCTCTTTTCGTCCCCGGGAGACGGAATCGAGGATCATGCCACAGGTCAAACCTAAAAAGGCTAAAAGCATGATCGAGGCCGATAAAATAGCGGTGGGAAAACGTGGCACTAAGCCGGTTTCGAGGTATTCAAACAGGACGGGAATCGCTAAGAGGAGGGAAATAACCGCTAAAATTAGCGAGACAAGGCTAAAAAAGAGAAAAGGACGAATTTCTTTAAAAAGTAGAATAGCGGTTCCCAATACCCGCCAGCCATCTTGAAAGGTTTTTAACTTACTTTGGGAACCTTCGGGACGTTCCCCGTAGAGGGTTGGTTCTTCAGCGAAGGGAATTTTTAATTCTAAAGTGTGGATAGTTAACTCGGTTTCAATCTCGAAACCATTGGATAAAGCGGGAAAAGATTTGACGAAACGACGAGAAAAGATGCGATAACCAGAGAGCATATCGATTAAACGCGCTCCAAACAGAAATTTAACGAATCCTGTTAAAAATAGATTACCGGCGCGATGACCCCGGCGATAAGCCTGGGAGGATTTTACCGCTTCCCGACGCGCACCGACCACCATATCTAACTGTTCCCGCAGCATTCGTTCAATTAAGCGTCGTACTGCCGCAATTTCGTAGGTATCATCACCATCGATGAGAACATAGATATCCGCTTCGATATCGGCAAACATCCGCCGGACAACATTGCCTTTTCCCGGTTGGGTTTCCTGACGAACGATCGCCCCCGCTTTCAGGGCCTCCGTCACGGTATCATCGGTAGAGCGGTTGTTATAGACATAAATTGCCGCTTCTGGCAGAAAAGTTTGGAATTGGGAGACCACTTTAGCGATCGTTAGTTCTTCGTTGTGACAGGGAATAATCGCAGCGATACGGTAGTTTTGCAGGGAAATCGGCGGAATAGCGGTCATTTCGATCATAGCTGAGGACAACGTTTAATGATGGTTAGGGGGGTGTCTTGGCGTTGGACGGCGTGAACAATGGGACAATGGGGGAAAGCTTGGAAATAATCGTATCGGGATAAACCCATGTAATAATCGGGGTCGGGGGCCTTTCCCCAAGCAAAGTCATCTCGATAGATTATCGTAAAGTTTTTTTGGTAGTCTTGTACCATTTCCGCCGCAAACATCGGACCGGCAACCACAATGGTAGAGTTAGCGGCGGCATTTTGATTAAGCCATTCCATCCCCTCTTTGAGACTTAATCCCCAGTAATCGGTTTCCTGTTGACCTTGGGTAGCTTTTAAGCCTCCGTAGGCGCGATTATAGTAGGTGTACTCGTAGGGATGCAGGCTAATCATGTCATAGACAATGACGCTAAAGTTGAGGATTAGCAGGGTCGTTAGAAAGATTTTTATTGACTTTCGCTTGAGTTTATGATATGTCCAAATAATGGCCGTAGATGCGATCGCTACTAGGGCGGGAATGACAAATAAAAAGTGACGGATGCCGTCGTAGAGAGTAGATTGACGCAGGATAGCAAAGGTGGGCAGTAAAAACGCTTGCAGTAGGGTGATTATGGCGCAAGCACGCTGGCTTGGCGTTAATTTGGTCATTTTTGTCAAAATCCCCATTACACCCAATAGGACGGCGATTTGCAGGAGGACGGGGGTGGTGAGGGAAAATAGCCGGGGTAGATAGTACCAAGGCAAGGAACGACCGGGGATATTTTGACCGTCAAAGAGAACCGTATTATCCCAGATGTTATACTTCGACATGAGGGTTATCGCTTCGATAAACCAAGTAATCGGGTTTCTCCAAGCAGCAGGATAGACTATATAGGTGGTTATTGCCCAAAAAAGTATAATAACTGCGTATAGGGGCAGAAAACGCCAGAGAGTTTTGAGGATTGTTTTTAAATTCCATCGGGCCACCAGATGGGCGAAGATGAGATAAAAGAGGATAAAAAAGCCACCGATGCGAATTCCGGTGATTAAACCAGCGAGAATCCCGTAGAGGCAAGAATAAACGGTTAAACGGTTAAATCCTAGTTTAATAGTCTGATTTTCGGACTGAAAATATTTATCTAGTAATACGGAACCAGCGAAGGTTCCGAGGGTGAACATGGCTGCAAAGGGGATATCTTTGGGATTAAAGAAGCTATGACCCCAAAAAGCGGGAAATAGGGCTAAAATTAGCGCACCTAACCAAGCAGATTCGATTCCTGCTAAGATAGCGACGATTCCCACCACCGATAGATAGGCAATCAGGGAAAAAAGAAAGGTGACGACGTGCTTAACCCGGGTTATTTGCCAGATCCTCGATAGCCATTTATCCTTATCAGTGGGATTGGGAGGAAGATTGGGGGTAGCAGGGAAAAATTTTTCTTTGCTCTCGTAGATGAGCTGGGAGATGTAGTTAAAATAAAAGCCGTAATGACGGGACATTTCTGATATGGGCTTGTTTTCTCGGATATATTCGAGATTATGATTGACCATATCCACTTCGATCGGTTCGTCCCAAGTGATACCATAGTTTCCGACTACCGATAAACCAATTATCGCCAGAACTAGGATAACCGATAGAATTTTTAGATAAGCTTGCTTGACCGAGATTAACCCTTTTTCGGACTTCATGGGCGATCGAGTCAGTATGGTGGGCAATTTTATCACCTTAGTATATCAAAATTTGGTCAACTCGCCTAAGGACGTTTTTGGGAGTTAAAAGTTTCCGTTTGTATTTGTTAGCCAAACATGGTATATCAAGTAAAAAGCTATCAGCTAAAAGTCCGACTCGTCCCAGAGCTACTAATTAGTCTAATGGCACAAAAACGGGTTAGTTTTCTCGTCAAATTCACCAGAATTATTGATTAAGTTATGACATTATTAAAA
Source organism: Microcystis sp. LE19-131.1A (assembly GCF_027532015.1). NCBI lineage: Bacteria > Bacillati > Cyanobacteriota > Cyanophyceae > Chroococcales > Microcystaceae > Microcystis > Microcystis sp. LE19-131.1A. The sequence goes on from NZ_JAPZSS010000272.1 coordinate 21,965, forward strand.
CGGTTCAACCTGACTCATCCCCTCCTCTGGGCAGTAGTTTATTTTATCGGACTAGGGATTTTATCAGTTATCTTAGGTCAAGATGTTAGCTGGGATTTACGCAATTATCATTTTTATAATCCCTATATGTTATTAACGGGACGTTTTAAGTATGATGTCCTCCCAGCACAGATACAAACTTTCTTTAATCCTTTGATGGATGTTCCTTTTTTTGTTGCTATCTATTACCTAAAACTACCTCCGGTGGTGGTTGGGTTTTTCTTGGGAGGATTTCACGGTTTAAATCAGTGGTTAGTTCATTTAATCACTTATCACTCCTTTGATAAGGTTTGCGAAAGATACAAGATAACTTTAAGCATAGCGGCAGCGATTACCAGTATTTTTGGCGCAGCCTATATTTCCGAATTAGGAACCAGTATCGGAGATAGTACCAGCAGTGTTTTTGTTTTGGCAGGATTATTTTTGATTATCGCTTGTCTTGGTCGTAATCAACCAGTTAAGCTTAAAACGATAATTTTCGCAGGATTGCTTTTAGGACTAGCAACAGGACTAAAATTGACCACGGCACTGTATAGTATCAGTTTAATCGTGGCGATTAGTTTTTTAACCAATACCATCAAAGAAAAGCTGCGTAATCTTCTGACTTTAATTCTCTCTATGGCTGTGGGTTTTTCCCTGACGATGGGTTATTGGATAATCCTGATGTGGACTAATTTTGCTAATCCCCTTTTTCCCTTTTTCAACAAAATTTTTCAATCTCCCTACATCGAAACAGATTTTAACCTGCAAGATACCCGGTTTTTACCGAAAGATGTTTGGCAATTTTTATTTTATCCCTTTTATTTTGTGCAGGAACAAACCCTAGTGGCTGAGGTAAAATTTAAAGAGACTCGTTTTGCCATTGCCTATCTTTTAATTGTCATTCTTCTGGGAGTGATTATTTATCAGTACACCTCTCGCCGTTCTCTAGAGCAAAAAAATAATTTAGTCCATGTACCCATTCTCGGATTTCTATTACCTTTTTATTGTAGTGCCTATCTGATCTGGTTAAAGGGTTTTTCTATCTATCGTTACTTGATAGTTTTAGAGTTAATTACACCAGTTTTAATTATCCTGATCATTGCCTATCTTTATCCTCATAAAAGGACAGTTTTTATAATCTCGATCGCTATTTTTGCCTTAATTGCCGCTACAGTCAAACCCTTAGACTGGTGGAGAATGGGATGGTCAGATAATTACTTTGGTATCGATAGTCAAGCATTAAAACCCTACGAAAATTCCACGATTGTTATGTGGGGAGATGAAGGAACGGGTTATCTAGTTCCCCATTTTCCCGCTTCGACTCGTTTTGTGCGATTGCGAGGAAATATGGGAGTTAGTGAGGGAACTTTAATGCGAAAAAATGCTGAAAAGTTTATCGCAGAAACCCCCGTGGGTAATCTCTATATTCTGATGACTGACTTTAATAGCAAATCTCCAGAGCTAGGGAAGGATTTAGCTAAAGAAAATCTAGAGATTGACTTCCAAAATTGTCAACCCTTTTCCAGTAAAATTGAAAAGTATAATCTCTGTCCTCTCCAAAAAGAGTAATTAGTACGGAAAAGCTATTCTCTAACCATTATTAATTGCCAGTGACTCCTACCTTTTATCTGTAATGATTTATCTATTGACGGTTAACTACAATTGCGGGGAATTAATTAAGCGTTTAATCGTTTCCCTCAACGATAACTTATCTGCTACTCTCATCATTATTAACAATTCCACTGAAGATAAAAATATCCAATCTTTAGCAGCGCAAAGAGTCAAGATTATTGAAGCGGGAGAAAATTTAGGATTTGGGAAAGGATGTAATCTAGGACTTGATTGGATTTATCAACAAGACAAAGAAGCTATCGTTTGGTTAGTTAATCCCGATGCTTACTTATTACCGGACTCTCTGGAGAAAGCAAGCAAATTTTTTCAGCAATATCCCGAAGTTGCCATCGCTGGTACAGAAATTTACGAACCGGATGGTAAAATCTGGTTTGGTTGGGGAAAATTTAATGCTAAAATCGGCACAATTAACGTGGTAGAGGAATCCTTAGACTATGGAAATAAACCCTATCTTATTCCTGACTGGGTGACGGGATGCAGTTTATTAATTAATTTCTCTAATTTTTCCACTTGTCCCCATTTTGATCCCGATTACTTTCTCTACTACGAAGACTTTGATTTTTCCCGAAGATACGCAAATCAAGGCTATTTAGTCGTTGTTACCAATCAGATTAAAATTATTCATGAACCATCTTCTATCACCCGACGCTATGGTTATCTAAGACTAACTCATAATATCTATGGTTATCTTCTCAGTCTCGAAAAACATACGACTTTAACTATCCTTGTTTATCGCTTGCTGCGGATGAGTTTTATGTCTTTACTGCTCCTTCCCATTAAACCCAAATTCTCCTTAGCCAAGCTGCAAGGAATTCAACTCTATTGTCAAAGAATAAACCTCTTACATAATTTTTTTATGGTATAATGCAGCGTTTTTCTTTTTTCTCGATTTTTAGATGGAAGTGGAAAAAAGAATAAAATGTGATCTTAGGTCAGGAAATCATCTATACTTTTGCTATGTTTATTAGCAAAAGTATGGATTATCAAAACTTACCAGATGAACAATTCAAAAAGACGGATGCTTTTACCATCGGGAAACTTCCGTTTAAAAGAAAAAAAAGCTCTACTAAATCAAGCAGAGATACCGGTCGTAACGGTAATGGATGTAACGGAAACTCCCAGGGAACGCCACCAAAAGAAACAGAAAGATTTTTTGGGTAGTAAAAGAGGTTATCATACTTTAAAATCCCAATTAGTAGCTGATAAAAATACTGAACAGAAACGAGAAGAGCCGCTATTTCTTTAAATGGTTTATTTCCACAACAGTCTCTGACAAAATCTACTCTTGCCGTTAATACTTCCTCATCTCACTTTTGCTCTTTGCGCCTAAAAACTTCCTTGTCCACTTTCCCTCCTTGTCCTCCTTGTCTTCTCTTCACAGGTTTGTAAAATACCTACACCTGTGAGTTCCCCGCACCCTTCTCCCTTCTCTCCCAATACTATCGGGACGGGGAAGAATTTATCGGGGGTAAAGAAGGAGAAATTTCGCCACCTCGATCGAATATTTCCAGATTCCATTGACCGAAACGATTACTTTCAAAAGCAATAAAACGACCGTTACCACTAATCGTCGGATGACGCACTTCTCCTAAGATATTTTCGGTGAGATTTTTTGCTTGCAGAGTTTGTCGATCATAAATATATATATCGGGTTTACCGGACTGTTCCGACACATAAACAATATAACGACCATCGGCACTAATATCTGGCTGATCTTGATAGGTTTTTGCTTGATTTAACCCCGGTAGGGGAACTAAACGATTAGCCACTCGATCGAATAAATAAATCGTTCGTTGACCCCTGCGATCAGAGGCAAAAACCAGATAACGACCATCGTAGTTAAAACGGGGATTATCTTCTGAGGAAGGGGTATTTAAAGTATTTCCTAAAAGCTGTTGGGGAGGGGTGACAAAACCCGCATCACTACATCCCCCCAGACTGATGATATTAACCGCAAGCAAAAGTCGAAGAAGTTTAGGAAACCTGATCATCGGTCAGCGCCGGGGAAGGAAGGATACAACAATTAATATCATCAAGACAAACTTTACCCCAATGCAATGCCCAACGCACCAATTCCACCCGATTATCGGTTTTTGTTTTCGTCAAGATATTACTAATATGATTATCAACGGTACGCTTACTAATCTCCAGCTTTTCCGAGATTTCTTGATTAGTTAAACCATTAGCCACTAAATCGAGTATTTCTAGCTCTCGATCGGATAATGAAGCGGCTGTTTGAAACTTCCCAGCAGACATGAGTATAATTCCTCTCGTATATGTACTTATCATTCTAGAAGAATTTTTTCCCCTAGGAATCGATAATCAGTAATCAGTGATCAGTAAACAGTAATCAGTGAAAAGACAGCACTGTTACTGCCATTTGATCATGCACACTTAATATAGATGGTTTGCGGCAAAAAGCTTTTCCTGGGAGTGGGGTATGGGGTTTGGGGTGTGGGGTTTTACCAGTTTTGAGGTAGTCAGTTACCTAATTTTCAGGGAAAAAGTCCAGGAATTTTCCCCCCGATCCCCGCAATGGCTGGCACTTTAAAACCTTTGTGGACAATGCGTTGAGAGGGATTGTTCCCCTCTCAGACTCAAAACTGATAACTGATAACTGATAACTGATAACTGACAAGGCTGGTAATATATAATAAAAAACGCTCCTTAGTTAGATATTGAGAAAAACATGGAAGTTATCCCCGCTATTGATATTCTCGATGGCAAATGTGTGCGACTTTATCAGGGAGATTACCAACAATCGCAGGTTTTTAATGATAATCCCGCAATAGTGGCGCGAGAATGGGTCAATCAGGGGGCAACCAGATTACATTTAGTCGATTTGGATGGAGCCAAAGAGGGTAAATCGGTTAATTTGTCAACCATTGAAACAATTCTTAATGATATTGCCATTCCCGTACAGGTGGGGGGTGGACTGCGAGATCTAGAAACGGTGAGTAATCTCCTAAAAATCGGGGTAGAAAAGGCGATTTTAGGGACAGTAGCCGTAGAAAAGCCAGAATTAGTCAGCGAACTTTGTCAAAGCTTTCCGGGGCAAATAATTGTTGGTATTGATGCTCGCGATGGTAAAGTAGCCACCAGGGGGTGGTTAGAAACTTCCTCAGTAGATGCGATCGCACTCGGTCAAGATATGGCAAAAAGAGGAGCCAGCACGATTATCTACACTGATATTCATCGAGATGGCACCCTTTCTGGCCCGAATCTCGCCGCTTTGCGAGAATTAGCCGAATCTGTCGAAATTCCCGTCATCGCCTCCGGGGGTATTAGTTCCCTGACAGACTTACTGAGTTTATTGTCTTTGGAACCTTTGGGAGTAACGGGAGTAATCGTGGGCCGCGCTCTTTATACCGGTGCGGTTAACCTCTCGGAAGCGATTAGCGCGATCGGTTCAGGCCGTTGGCAGGATGTACCCCCGAATTTTTTCGCCTAACGGACTTGTTTGAGAGTATCCACCTGTTTATTGAACATATCGGTAAATAGTCCCAAAACCGTGCGATTTTCATTGACTTTGATGTTGACACTCACAGACATCCCCGATTGCAGCGGCAGAGTAGATTTATCTTTCAAAACTAACTCTTGACTGCTCAAGCTTACCCGGACAGGGAACCGATAAAAACGGTGATTTTCGTCGGGAGGTAAAGCATCAGAACCGATCGAGATTACTTCTCCCTTAATATCGCCGTATTCACTGTAGGAAAAGGAATCAATGCGAATATCGGTCTTTTGTCCCACGCGCACAAAACCGATGTCTTGGTTAGTCACGTCCACCTCTGCCACTAAACAACCTTTAGCAGCATCTTTGATCTGGGTGGGACAGCCATCGGGAACAATTTTTAACAATGCTTCCGCTTGACTTGGTTGGGGAACAAACCCAGGCCGCGCCTTGAGATCAAAGACCACACCATCGATGGGGGCGGTAATTTTTTGATATTTAATCGTCTGTTGTGCTTGACTAATTTGACTATCTAACTCAGCAATGCGCTTGTTGTTATCAATGATAACGCGACTGATCTGACTATCGATTTCAGCAATCCGTTTCTGATTGTCCGCCATTTTATCACGCACATCTTTTTCCGTGATTACTGTGGTGTTAATCAGCCTTTCTCGCGCTTGGGAGATCAATAGGGAATAACGCTTTTCTTCCTGTTCCAAACGGGAAATTTCGGCGATGCGGGTTTGTACTTCTTGCTCTTGTTTTTCTCGATCAATTTTGCCGTTAGCCTCTTGCTGCTGCAGTTCATTTTGACGGTCAGTGACAGATTGTTTTTGTTTATTAATCTGATAACGGGCGACCGCCCCTTCTTCTCCCAAGGGTTCAATATCCTTAAGAATATTACGCTCGATATCCAAGCCTTCTTGGCCTTGTTTCATCGAATTGGCATTACGAGTCTTAATTTCTTCTAAGACGAAGCGATCATTGATTAATTGGGAGCGGGCATCGGCCAACTGTACCCTGGTTTGGTTCAATTGTTTTGCTAATTGTTCCATTTCCAATCTAGCGGCCGCTTGTCGAGAATTGGCCTCTCGTTGGGCAACCTCTAAACGGGCTAACTCTTCCCCTTGTAGAGCAGAGCTAGAGGCACCTTCATTGACCTGTGCTTGATAAAGTTGATTTTCTGCTACCAAAGCGGCACGATTACGGGCTAAATCGGCGATTTCACTCGGTAATTTTAATTGAGCGATCGAACTTTCCACTGCTGCCGGTGTCAGATCCTGCGCCATTAAGAGACGATAGAATTGATTTTCCTTCTCAGCAGTGGCGCGAATTTTTTTCAAAGATTCTAACTGCACTTGCGAGGCACTGGAATCCATTAAAACCAGTACATCCCCTTTGTTAACTCGATCGCCATCTTTAACTTTAACGAACTGTACCACCCCATTCACCGGTGCTTGTACTTCTTGCACTTTGCCCTGGGGTTTAAGTTGTCCTTGGGCACCGACCACCTGCTCGATTTTGGCGAACACTGACCAAATTAAAGCGGCAGTGGTGACACTCATTAATGTCCAGATAATCGTCCGCGACCAAATGGGCGATTGTTTCAGAATCACCGATTGTTCCGGTGGGCTGAAAGTGGGTAAAGAAGGGGTAATACTTTTATTTTTCGTGGTAGTGGCCACGTTTTTACCCGCTTGGGTCAGTTCATCGCTTTTACCATTGCCCTTGCCGTTTTGACCGTTATTAGAATTGCTGTTCATGGGGATTCTCCTATATTTATTTTTTCAGTGAGCAGTGAACAGTAAACAGTAATCAGTGAACCGATAACCGTTTACTGATAACTGATGACTGATAACTGATAACTGATAACTGATAACTGACTAACTAGATTTGCGAATCCTGTTGTTTATAGAGAGTATAGTAAAGGCCTTTTTTGGCCATTAATTCCTCGTGGGTGCCTTCCTCCGCTACTGTCCCTTTATCCATCATGACAATAATATCGGCGGATTTGATCGAAGCTAAACGATGGGTAATAAAGAAGACCGTGTGATCCTTGAAAACTTCCTTGAGATTCAGAAACACTTGCCGTTCGGTGTTATAGTCGAGGGCGCTGGTGGCCTCATCAAGAATGAGAATTTGCGGTCTTTGCAGGACGGAACGAGCGATCGCAACCCGTTGTCGTTGTCCCCCCGATAGGGATGCCCCCCGTTCACCGACGCGGGTATTATAGCCATTGGGTAGGGTCATAATAAATTCGTGGGCTGCAGCTGCTCTCGCTGCCGAGACAATTTCCTCCACCGTCGCATCGGGGTTAGTCAGGGCGATATTTTCCTGTACCGTACCGTCAAATAATAGAGTTTCTTGGGGAACCATGCCAATTTGACGACGCAGGGAATAGAGTTCCACTTTGTTGATATCGTAGCCATCGATGAGAATCCGTCCCGATTCTGGTTCGTAGAGACGGGCTAATAGTTTAGTGATGGTACTTTTCCCAGCGCCACTTTCTCCCACCAAAGCGACAAAAGTGCCAGCGGGGAATTCTAAATTGATGTTGTATAGTTGCAGGGCACCGTGGGGATTGAAGCGGAAAGCGAGGTTTTCGTAGGTGACAGTGCCTTTAATTAAGGGCATGGGGATATTGTGGCGATCGAGTTCCGCTTCTTGGGGAGTATCGACGATATCGGCTAATCTTTCCAGGGATAAGCCGGTTTCTTGGAAGTTTTGCCAGAGTTGGGTCAAACGCAGAATCGGCGAGGTAACGTAGGAAGAGATAATCCGGAAGGCGATTAATTGACCGAGAGTGAGTTGTCCGTCTAAAACTAAGGCTGCTCCCACCCACAGCACTAATAAACCCGATAATTGGTTAAAGAAGTGACTAAAGGAACCGGCCAAAGTTGAGGTCATTACCGTTTGAAAACCTTCGGCCACATAGCGAGCATAACGTTCTTGCCACTGCCAACGGGAACGCAATTCGATATTCTGTGCTTTTACTGTTTGGATTCCCGTCATCACCTCCACCAGATAGGATTGGGTTTCGGCGTTTCGTTCCGCTTTTGCTCGCAGTTGTCGCCGCACGATTGGTGCGAAAATAGCTGTGCAGAGAACTAAAATCGGCACGACTCCCAGCGCCCAAACGGTTAGAATCGGGCTATAGATCAACATAACCACGATGTAGATAACCGAGAAAATGGCATCTAACACCACCGTTAGGGCTGTACCCGTTAAAAATTGCCGAATATTCTCTAATTCGTTGATTCTTGTCGAAATTTCCCCCACAGGTCGCCGTTCAAAGTATTTCAGGGGTAAGCGCAGCAGGTGATCGATAATTTCCGAACCGAGGGTCATGTCGATGCGGTTAGTGGTATCGACAAAAAGGGATGTCCTCAAAAAGGTTAAAATTCCCTCAAAAACGGCAATTACTAACAGGAAAACCCCGAGGGTATTCAGAGTTTCTGGGCTATTCTGCACGATCACTTTATCGATGATCACCTGAATCATCAAGGGATTGGCCAGGGCAAATAACTGCACGAAGAAAGAAGCAATAAAAACTTCTATTAAGACTCGTTTATGTTTCTTGACAGAAGGCCAAAACCATGATAGGCCAAAACGCTGTTGCTGGGTGTGTTTGGTGGGTTTGAGCAGAATTACTTCCCCTTTTTCGCCCCAAGATTCCAGAAATTCGCTGGTTTTGCGTTTAATTATCCCCCGTTCGGGAACAGCGATCGTGGTTTCCCGTTGATTGATTTCGTAGAGGATAACGATGCTGTCTTGCCAGCGAATTAGGGCAGGAGGGTTGATATTGGGCAAGGAAGTAGCAGGTAAAGGCACTAATTGACTATGGAGTCCCACTACCTCGGCCACAGCCCCACACAGGGGCAGGGAAAGGCTGCCAGTTCTTTGCAATTGATCCCCTAGTATGCGTTGGATCACGTCCTTGCGAAAGGGGATATTAAAATATTTGCAGATCATCTGAAAACAGGCACTCACCGCCTCTAGTTCCGTTTTTCCCCTGAAAAAGGGATAGGATTTGCGGTTTTTCTGGAGAGTTTTGTCAAGGTCGATATCGCTGGTGATGTCGCTTATTTTTCCTTGAGGGATATCTAATACCTGGGTGGGTTTATTTCCCTTAATGACTTGGGTTTCCCAGATATCATCGGTTTTTGTTTCCGCAGCCGATTCGGCTGCAACTGTCAAGAACTTGCCCTGAGCTACGTCGAAGAATTCATCTAACTGATTGGAGAAAAGACCTAATAAACGGGTGTTAGTCGGATTATTTTGGGTAATGACTGTGCCGATAGGATAATTGTCGGTATTTTCGCTGACTAACCAGAGATAATCATCGTTAATCTGGTTGTAGGACACACAAGCTCTGTTTAAAAGAGCCTGTGCAATTTCTTTCAGGTCTCCCCCACCCCAGGCCTGTTGATTAAGATAGGAGCCTAGGGTCGCATAAACTTCAGCGATCGAGGTTTCTTTAAAGAAATATTGCTTAAATTCGGGGTAATTATTGATTAAAGACCAAAAATCCTCTTCTTTTAAGGTTAAACAGATAGTGACTTCCGAAGAAGCGATCACCGTTTCACAGGGGGTACCGCGCAGAAGACTCATCCACCCGAATAAATCCCCGGGCTGTAATTTAGCCAAAGTAACCGGCAGCGAATTGTTAACCCTAGCATCGTAACCCAAAAGTCTGGCCTCTCCCTCGTAGAGAAGAACGAGGTGAGAGGGTAAGCGGTCTCGCGTAGCGAGCGCGTTGCGACCGCACTTGAGTATGGCATTGCCCATCTCATAGCGAAAGGGTTGTAATTTCTGACCGAGGGAACGTCTAACCTCTACGGGCAGGCGATCAAAGGGCTGTACAGTCTCCAGAAAAGCGGTAAAATCTAAAGTGGTATAACTCATTAGCTAGGCGAAAATTGACTAAGTTGACAAATAATTAAGCGAAAAGACTGGGTTTACCCAGTTTTGCAAGGAAATGCTATGTAATCGATACCTGCTCGCTATTGACTGGGGTTGATTCGGGGATAGATTTCACTGTTTGCATTTGAGTCATTAACCATTGTTGGAATAAATCATTCCGTAAGCGTTGACGGGTGGGAGGGTCCAATTCACAGGATAAATATTTTTCTAACCGGACAATCACGACCCATTCTCCCACTTGCGTCGGTGGCCACAGTTGCCCCGGTTTACTTGCTTTGAGAATTTGCCCGATCTGGGGGTGGGGAGTGCTCAGTTCCACGGGTCCAAGCAGTCCTCCGGTTTCCGCTTCTGATCCTTGGGAGTATTTTTTGGCCAGTTCAGCGAAGCTATTTTCTCGATCCTGTATCCGGAAAAATAGTTCTTGGGCAATGCCGATATTTTTTGTCCGAATCAGGGAATAAACCACTTTATCCAATTGACTTTTGACTTGCAAGAAGTAGGATTCTACTTTGTTATCCCAAGTCTCCTGTTTAAATTTTTCTAATTTAATGTCCCGCAGAATTAGATATTCTAGTTGCTCGGAATCCATCCCGTTTTGTTGTAACCAAGATTTCATTTGCTCATCGTTGGCAATTTGATTATTTTGATAGAAACGGGAATAGGCCGCGTTTCTTTCTTCGGGATTGCAGGTGATATTGGCGATCGCTTGTTCGATAATTACTTCCCGGATTAACTGGGGTAACATACCATATTTTGCCAAAAGAGGCAATACCTCTGACTCGCTAATTTTTTGGTCGCCGATTTCAATAATTGAACTCATAATAAATACATTTTCCTCACAGAAATGTTTAAAACTATCAACTCTAGGAGCTTCTAAATTTTATTGAGGTGATTATACGCCAAAACAGCAATTTTAAGGCACCCCTCCCTATTCTAATTTGAGTTTTCCCCTTTGAAAGCTGAAAATTACAGAAATTAAAGGAATAAGTCGGTCATCCCGGCGGGGGTAGTGAGGGGAAGTAGTCGGGCCTATCGGCCTCCGCCCAAAATCCTGCTCAGAAACCCCTAATCACACTTCTAATGTACTAGAATAGACCTCTTGCAGAAGTCGGGGAAGGGGAAAAGGGGAAATTTTAATCTTTAACCCGATAGTAAACCTCTTGCATAATCAGGGTCTGCTGAAAAAGTTTTTCGTGGGGACAGGGTGTGGGGTGTGGGAAGTGGGAAGTGGGAAGTGGGGTGTGGGGTGTGGGGAGAATAAATAAAATAATCTCCTATCTCCTGACTCCTATCTCCTGACGACCGGCTACTGACTCCTGACGACCGGCTACTGACTCCACCAACAGATTTATTCAGCCAACGCTAAAAATCTGTAAATAGACCATTTAATTGATTATTATTCATTCTTAATTCTCCTGACTACTGACTACTGGCTACTGACTCCTAACCCTAACAACGATTTTTGATTTCTGCAAGAGGTCTAATATGCACACCTTTTCCTTTCATTTGCGGAAAATTTTTTGATTTATGCAAGGAATCTAATGATAGGATATAGGTCTAGCTGCCTTGGAGAGGTGGCAGAGTGGTCGATCGCGCTCGACTTGAAATCGAGTAACCAGCAATGGTTCGTGGGTTCAAATCCCACCCTCTCCGTACTCACCCAATCACATTTGGACTCCGGTTGCCCGATTGTTCTTAGAGAGGGGAAAATAAAATATACTAGGCTAAAAGGATAATATTGAGGCAGTAGCCCCCCGGCATGGTTTTTTGGAAGAGATTATTTAATAGCTCGGAAGTCACTGCATCACCTGACTATTCGGGAGACTTGGTAGAGGTTGCCCAGAATGACCTCGGACAGACGCGAGTATTTTTTAGTACCGATCGAGAGCTAGATCTATATGAGTTAGAAGAACTTTGTGACTCGGTAGGTTGGGCCCGTCGTCCTTTACGCAAGGTTAAAAAAGCGATCGAATGTAGTTTTTTAGTGGTGTCGATGTGGGAAGTGCGAGGTAATCGCCGTCGTTTAGTGGGTTTTGCTCGTGCCACTTCCGATCACGCTTTTAATGCTACGGTCTGGGATGTGGTTGTTCATCCTCACTATCAAAGTAAAGGCTTTGGTAAAGCATTAATGAAATTTATGATCAGGAAGTTGCGAGGTGAGGACATCAGTAATATAACTCTTTTCGCCGATCCGCAGGTGGTGGATTTCTATCGTCGTCTCGGTTTTGTTCTCGATCCCGAAGGTATCAAAGGGATGTTTTGGTATCCCGATTAATAATGCGGCTCTTAGGCTATACTAAAAAAAGAGTTTACTTCGGGATGTAGCGCAGCTTGGTAGCGCGCCTGCTTTGGGAGCAGGATGCCGCAGGTTCAAATCCTGTCATCCCGACTTGAGAGAAAATTCTTCAAATCTCAACCTTGTACCCTTTCTGGTTGACAAAAAATGCTGCCTTCTTTTCTTGCCAAACTCTGGTGAGTTAGCTAAAAAATTAGGGAGTTTGTCGGGAAAAGGAGGAGGTTTTTGGGGAATAACAAGGGTTTTTCCTGCCACTCCTCCTTTTAAGATATCTACAGACGATTATTCTTCTTCGTAATCCCCCTCGAAATCGTTCTCTCCCCCTTCCTCATCGACTTCTGACCAGCTGTCGCTGATGGGTTGGCGACTAAAGCGACTGCTGCCGCGGGAAGATAGGAAAGCCATTTCATCATCCTCTAAATCGACCACATCACCCTCAGCGTAGGCGCGAGCGGTTTGATCGTCAAGAATCATATCGCTATCCTCACTACTGTCGCCGAAACCGGGACGAGGGGGGAAACCGAGGCCGCCGGGAGGAGCGTAATAACCACGATTGTTGTTGTAGTTATATTCCTCCTCCGGGGGGGTGTAATCGCTGACCCCCGCCATGTTTTCGTGGGCATTGAAGCCAGTACCCGCCGGAATCAGACGACCGATAATCACGTTTTCCTTGAGACCGCGTAACCAGTCGGACTTGCCTTCGATCGCCGCTTCCGTGAGGACGCGGGTGGTTTCTTGGAAGGAGGCGGCACTGATAAAGCTATCGGTATTCAAGGAAGCCTTGGTGATTCCCAGTAGTACAGGCGTATATTTAGCTGCCGCCCCACCGGTGATTGACATGGCTTCATTTACCGTCTCCACCTGTCGCAATTCCAACAATTCCCCGGGTAACATACTGGTATCGCCACCGTCATCGATCCGCACCTTAGAAGTCATCTGACGCACGATCACTTCGATGTGTTTATCAGCAATATCGATCCCCTGGGATTGGTAAACCGACTGTACCTGATCAACGAGGAACATCTGGGTTTTTTCCAAGGCTTTTAAGGCCGCTTCGTAACTGCCCAAGCTATCCACATAATAATTAAAGAACACCTCTAAAATCTCGTGGGGATTAGCCTGACCATCGGTTAACGCCTGACCCACATCGATACGCTGATTATCGCTCACCAGGGGGTTTTGACTGCCTAAAAGCGGATATTCACTGATCGTGCCGTCATCCTCGACCACCTTAATATCGACGATCTCAGAATCTTGATACTCCACTTGACAAACTCCCGGTTTGCGTGCTAGTACACAAGCCTCCTTCGGTTTGCGTGCTTCGAGCAGTTCTTCGATTCTGGGTAAACCTTGAATGATATCCCCGGTTTTCGAGCGCTCAAACACCAACAGCACCAAATTATCGCCCCGTTGGACTAAATCCCCCTCATCGATGTGCAGAATCGCTCCAGCCGACACTCGGTAGGGTCGGGCCTTACGCAGACGGATTTCATAGCCGGTGGTGGTTTGGTCAATGGCCAGCACTTGACCGGAATTGGGGGCTAAAACTCCAGCGCCGATCTCGGTTTCGGCGATTACCAGATCCCCAGCTTTGACGGTGGGAGCAACAGCGAGCGGGAGAATAAACTCGTCACGGTCACTGACAATTAAAAGACGGCGTACCGGTTCGCTACCCTTGCGAATCCCGCGAATTTCTCCAGCTTCCTTACACTGAATCTCAGTCCGGGCCACCACTGCCCCCGGTGGGATTTCATCGCCATCTTGGACGAGAACGCGAGTCTGAATATTACCCCCTAAAGGATCATTATCACTATCCCGACGCAGCACCAGAGATTCGAGAATAACTAACTGTAAACGCTGACAATCCCTGTCCTCAATCGGTTCTAACTCGATATCGGCCGTCAGATGGGAGACTGATTCTGGTTCTTCGCTGGAAATTTCGAGGACTAATTGGGTGCTGATCAGTTGACAACCCTCGACGGATTTAACTCTTTCCCCGTCTTTAAAGAAGATGCGCTGCACCGATCGCAGTTCGATATGTCGTCCTCCTTCTTGGTTAGCGGAACCTTGGGTGGGAGAAGTGGATTGGTCTTCTACGGCGAACTCCTGTACTGGTCGCAGCAGTAATCCCAAACCCTCGTTAGTTTCCACCCATTCCGCTTGCCGTAACTCCTCGATCGTCACTTCGGGAGTCAACTGTGTCCCGGGGTAAATTAACTGTTCTTGGGCAATTCCGGAGGATTCCGGTTCGAGATCCATAAATAACAGCCCTGGTTTGACAATAATCTCCCGGAGGATGTCATTTTTCTGGATCACTTCCACCACACCGCTACAGTTACAGAAGATGTCTTTAACCACTTCTTCCCCTGCTTCCACATACTGCCCATCTTCCACCTGTAAGAGGGAAATATCTTTATTGACTTCGTGGGTTTCTTCGGGAATCCAGAGGATCGTGCCGCCTTTGGTGATTTCATAACCCTGTTTGCGGCTGCCTTTGGCGACTTCGATATCGACGTATTTAATCATGCCGCCGGTGTGGGTTTGATAGCGATCATCGATTAACTCGGCGACAATGGCATGATTCTGTACTTTTGTCCCCGGAGTGGTTTTCAGTAGGAAGCTTTGACCATCTCCCGTATGAATAATAAACTGTTCCCGACCGGCACTACTTTCTACTTTTACTTCGGCCTGATCCAAGGACACGGAAGCGGTGACGATATCGATTTCCCGGCTATTGGGGGCTAAACGCACCAAACCGCCGTTAGTGGATACCAGCTTAGTTTCTGCTAAAACATCCCCCACTTGTACTTGATCGCCGTTACTGACCACAGGTTCGGCCCCGGTTGGCAAGTTATACACTTCTCCGGAGAGAATCCATAGTAATCCCCCCCGTTGGGCGATGCGGGTGGTATTGCCTTGGCGATCGGTTTTTTCCTCTGGGACTAATTGGGAGAATAGCACCTCGCCGGCTAAGTCACTGGTTACGTCTTTTGTGGCTTTTTCTGTGGATTTTTGGACTTTATCGGAGGTAATTTCCGCTAGTAATTGTTCCTCGCTTACTGTTGCGCCATCGGTGACGAATAGCAGCGAACCTGGAGTTAAAGAGTAGGTGACAGTTTCTTTAGTTTTATCCCTGGGTGTTAATTTAATTTCCCCCGGTGCCTCCACCTGGTCCCGTTCATCTCCGTGGCGAGTTCGCACGTTACGGATACTTAACCCCGGCAGAAAACGCACGCTTCCCTCGAAGGGACTCCGCACTTGCCGGGCCACTTCTCCGGTAAATACACCCCCGGTGTGGAAGGTACGCATGGTTAACTGAGTCCCCGGTTCCCCGATCGATTGGGCGGCAATAATTCCCACTGCTTCCCCCATATCCACCGGATGACCGTGGGCCAGACTCCAACCGTAACAGGTTTGGCAAACCGAGCGGGCCGCTTCACAGGTTAAGGGGCTGCGGACCTTGATTTTATCGACGAGTTTGCCTAGTTTTTCGGCGGTTTCGTCATCGATAATCTGGTTACGGGTGGCGATCACTTCTCCATTGACCACCACATCTTCGGCCAAGGAACGACCTAATAGGCGATCGCTTAAGGGAATTAACACGCGATCGCCATCGGTCATGGCGGTTAATTCGATGTAACGATTGGTGCCACAATCGGCCTCGCGGACGATGACATCTTGGGACACATCGACGAGACGACGGGTCAGATAACCGGAATCTGCCGTCCGTAGGGCGGTATCAACTAAACCTTTGCGCGCCCCGTAGGAGGAAATAACGTATTCGGTAACGGTCAATCCTTCCCGGAAGTTAGTCTTAATCGGGAGGTCGATAATTTCCCCCTGGGGATTAGCCATTAATCCCCGCATTCCCACTAACTGACGCACTTGGCTCATATTACCCCGCGCCCCAGAGAAAGCCATCATATAGACGGAGTTGAGGGGATCGGTAACTTGGAAGTTGCGAATTACTTCATCTTTAAGTGATTCAGATGTACTATTCCAAGTATCGATTACTTTTTGGAAGCGTTCCACTTCGGTGATTTCCCCGCGCACATAACGCTGTTCGGTTTGCCGGATTTCCTGTTCGGCACTTTCGATCATTTGTCGTTTAGCCGGGGGTACGGTTAAATCATCCACACTAATGGAAACCCCTGCTTTGGTAGCGAAACGAAAACCGAGGTTTTTCAATTCATCGGCCATTTGTGAACAGCGCGCCGAACCGTAGTTTTGATAGGCCCAAGCGATCAGTTTTTTCAGTTTTCCTTTGTCAACAGTTTGGTTATAAAACATCTCGATCCGGGTAACAAGTAAACAGCTATTAGCTATCAGCATTCAGCATTCAGCATTCAGTTAGAAAAGGGAACAGGGAATAGGGAACGGGGAATAGGGAATAGGCAAATTTTTACTTTACTGTCCTTTTTTTTGCTTTTTCCTGGAAAATTCTCTCCTGTCTCCTGACTACTGACTCCTGACTTCTCACTGATTACTGATTACTGCTCACTGATAACTGAAATTACACTTCCGATTCTTCTTCCTCAAGGTCTTCTGTGGTTAAGGATTCGTAGGTGGGGCGAGAGGGGGCGCGACGGCCGACATCGACCATCAGATCCACCTCCACATCGCGGGAAGTACCATCGGGGGCATTTTCCACCTTGTGAACGGCGATATCGAGGCCGAGGGATTGCAATTCTCGCATCAAAACCTTAAAGGATTCTGGCGTACCTGGGCGGGGGATCGGCTTGCCTTTTACGATCGCATTTAAAGCCTCATTCCGTCCTTGCATATCATCGGATTTTACCGTTAGCAATTCCTGCAAAGTATAGGCCGCCCCGTAGGCTTCTAGGGCCCAGACTTCCATTTCTCCGAAGCGCTGGCCTCCCTGTTGAGCTTTACCGCCCAAGGGTTGCTGAGTAACCAAGGAGTAGGGACCAGTAGAACGGGCGTGAATTTTATCATCAACCAGGTGAACCAGTTTTAACATATAGGCCATACCGACGGTAACGGGACGGTCAAAGGGTTCGCCGGTGCGACCATCGTAAACCGTGACTTTGCCGGCGTGTTCTTCCTTGAACACCCAATCGCGATTGGGTTTTTTCGAGGCATTTTCTAGCAATCCGTGGACGGTTAAACGGCTGGCTTCTTCCCCATACATTTCGTCAAAAGGAGTAATCTTAAAGCGCACGCCCAGATTTTCGCCGGCCCAACCCAGTAAACATTCAAACACCTGACCGACGTTCATGCGACTGGGAACCCCTAGGGGATTAAGAACGATATCGACGGGGCGACCATCGGGGAGGTAGGGCATATCTTCCAGGGGCAGAATCCGAGAAATAATCCCTTTATTGCCGTGACGACCCGCCATTTTATCGCCCACTTGGATTTTGCGTTTTTGGGCAACGTAAACCCTTACCACCATATTGGCCCCAGGGGGTAATTCATCTCCCTGTTCGCGGGTAAATACGCGCACATCCACTACCCGGCCTTTTTCGCCGTTGGGAACGCGCAGGGAGTTATCGCGTACATCCCGGGCCTTTTCGCCGAAAATTGCCCGCAGTAGTTTTTCTTCGGGGGGTTGGTCTGATTCGCCTTTCGGGGTGACTTTCCCCACAAGGATATCGCTGGCTTCTACCCAGGCACCGATGCGAATAATGCCGCGTTCATCGAGGTTTCGCAGGGCATCTTCACCGACGTTGGGAATTTCCCTGGTGATTTCCTCTGGTCCTAGCTTAGTTTGACGGGCTTCGATTTCGTATTTTTCAATGTGGATACTGGTGTAGGTGTCTTGTGCCACCAGTCTTTCACTGATTAAAATCGCATCTTCGTAGTTATAGCCTTCCCAGGGCATATAGGCGACGAGGATATTCTGTCCGAGGGCGATTTCTCCTCCTTCGGTGGCGGAACCATCGGCGAGGATCTGCCCCGGCACAACCTGTTCACCTTGATAGACTAAAGGACGCTGATTTAGGCAGGTATCTTGGTTAGAGCGTTGATATTTCTGAATTTCGTACTCGATCTCGCTCTTGCCAAAAATCTCTTTGTCTTCATCCGCCACTTTGATGCGAATCCGGTTAGCATCGACGTAGGAAACGACCCCATTGGTACGCGAAACGATGACCATGCCAGAGTCGCGAGCGGCCTGTGCTTCCAATCCAGTACCCACCAGGGGACGTTCGGGACGCAGCAGGGGAACCGCTTGTCGTTGCATATTAGAACCCATGAGGGCGCGGTTAGCGTCGTCGTGTTCGAGGAAGGGAATCAGGGAAGTGGCCACCGAGACAATTTGCACGGGGGAAACACAAACGTAGTCCACTTGTTCGGGGGAGGTGGTGGAGAATTCCTGGCGATAGCGCACGGGGATAGTTTCGCCCAGGATATAACCATTTTCATCGGTGGCCACGTCTCCCGGTGCGACTCTGAGATCGTCTTCTTCGTCGGCGGTGAGGTATTTAACGGGGAGATCATAGCGTACTCGGCCATTTTCCACCGCATAACAGGGGGTTTCAATAAAACCGTAGTCGTTGACGCGAGCGTAGGTGGCCAGGGAACCGATTAAACCGGCGTTGGGACCTTCTGGGGTTTCCACCGGACAAATGCGACCGTGGTGGGAGGGGTGGATGTCGCGCACGGCAAAACCGGCCCGTTCCCGGGTCAGACCGCCAGGTCCAAGGGCGGAAATGCGGCGTTTATGGGTCAATTCCGCTAGGGGGTTGGTTTGATCCATGAACTGGGAGAGTTGCGAGGAACCAAAGAATTCTTTAATCGCCGCTACTAGGGGTTTCGGGTTGACTAGGGAAGCGGGGGTGAGGTTTTGGGATTCGCTGACGGTCATCCGTTCCCGAATGATTCTTTCTAAGCGGTTTAAACCTACTCGCACTTGGTTTTGGAGCAGTTCACCCACGGAACGGACGCGACGGTTGCCGAGGTGGTCGATGTCGTCGGTGTTGCCGATGTCAAATTCGAGGTTAATTAGGTAGTCGATCGCCGATAAGATGTCGGTGGTGGTGAGAACGCGCTGGTTATCGGGGACGTTGAGGCGTAGTTTTTTGTTGAGTTTATAACGACCAACGCGCCCGAGATCGTAGCGTTTATTGTCAAAAAAGCGCGATTCGAGTAGTTGTTGTCCGCCGGTGACGGTGGGGGGTTCCCCGGGGCGTAGTTTGCGGTACAGGTCGAGGAGTGCCTCTTCTTCGGTGGGATTGCCTTCTTTGTCGAGGGTTTTTTGGTAGAATTCGGGATGGCGTAGGGAGTCAAAGATTTCGTTATCGCTCAATCCGATCGCTTTCAGGAGAACTTGGGCGGATAATTTGCGGGTTTTGTCGATTCTGACCCAGACTAAGCCGTTTTTGTCGGTTTCAAATTTTAACCAAGCTCCTCGGTTGGGAATCAGGGAAGCGGAGTAGGTACGGCGACCGTTTTTGTCGATTTCGGCTTTGTAGTAAACACCGGGGGAACGGACGATCTGATTGACGATGACTCGTTCGGCCCCGTTAATGATAAAGGTTCCCCGTTCGGTCATCAGGGGTAAATCGCCGATAAACACTTCCTGTTCGATGTTTTCTCCCGTTTCTTTGTTGATTAGACGGGTAGGAACGTACATCTGAACGGAATAGGTGCTATCACGTCGTTTGGCTTCATCGACGTTGTATTTCGGTTCTTTGAGTCTGTAGTCCTGGCCGAGGAAATGTAGTTCTAATTTACCTGTATAGTCGCTGATGGGGGAAAAGCTGTTCAGTTCCTCGATTAGTCCTTCTTCCAAAAACCACCGAAAACTGGAGTGTTGGATTTCGATGAGGTCGGGTAAGAGGTTAAAGGTAAGATTGTTCATTATGGTTACAAGGGCTGATGACACGATAGCGACGGTCGGATATCAGTGAGCGGTGAGGGGATGGGTGATGGGGGAGTAGGGGAACACCGGAGAATAAATGAAAGCTTTCTCCTGACTCCTGACTCCTTTCTCCTGTCTAATAAACTATGTTTTTTAACTGGGGAGTTGAAATAATTTGCGGGCGTTGTGGGTGGTTTGTTCGGCTAGGGTTTCGACCGGATAGCCGCGCAGACGGGCGACGGTTTCGGCTACATGGAAGACGAAAGAGGGTTCACAAGGTTTACCTCGGTGGGGATTGGGTGAGAGAAAGGGGCAATCGGTTTCGATCAGTAGGCGATCGCTGGGGACAATTTGGGCGGCAGCTTGCACGGTTTTACTGTTTTTGAAGGTGACAATGCCGCTAAAGCTGATGTAAAAACCCAAATCTAAAAACCATTGAGTTTCTTCGGGGTTGCCAGTCCAGCAGTGCATCACGCCGCGAATTTTGCCCACTTGTTGCCGAAAGGCACTGATTTCCTCCCGCATTTCCTTAGCCGCATCTCGACAATGGATAATCACGGGTTTATCGAGACGATGGGCGATTTCCAATTGCGTCCAAAACACCCGTTTTTGCTGCTCTTGGTTATCCGCTTTATAGAAGTCTAACCCCATTTCCCCGATCGCCACGACGCGCCGATCAGATCGGGCTAGGGATTCGATCTGATCGGCACTATTATCTCGCCATTTTTGGGCATCTAGGGGATGTAAACCGACGGCGAAGGAAATTTCCTCAAATTGATCAGCAATGGCTTTAATCGCCGCAAATTCCTCTGGTTCAACACAGGAGTGAACCAGATGAACGACTCCCACACTTCGCCAACGTTCGGAGATAGCGGGCAAGTCGGCTTGCAAAACGTCAAAGTTCAGATGAACGTGCGTATCTATTAATTGCATCGACCCCCGATCGCTTGTTGCGTCTGTCCTGATTACAGCTTACTTGTTCCTTAGGAAGCTTGGCTAACTTTTTGCAAAGCTTTGGCTAAACCGGCTTTTTTTCTAGCACCGTTGTTCCGGTGCAAGACGTTGCGCTTGACGGCTTTATCGATTTTACTGTAAGCTTCTGATAGAGCTTGTTGGGCGCTTTCTAACCCTTCTGGGCTGGGGTTGGCTCCGTAGGACGAGACAGCGACAAGACATTTTTTGATCAGGGTTCTTACGGCTGACTTGTACGCTTTGTTGCGTAGTCGATTTCTTTCGGAGATTTGGACTCGTTTGAGTGCAGACTTTGTATTAGCCACAGTCGTTTCTTGTTCTCAATACTGGTATGGTTGATCGGGACACAGACAAACCATCATAACAGATTTGTGCTATTTGTGGCAAGAGTTTTCCCGACAAGAAGAGATATTTTCAGGATTTGGACTCCACAGATGGGAAAGGATTAAGGGTTAAAGGGACTGCCAAACCTGAATTCAGGTTCAGGGAATCTTGTCAAGACTGTCCCGATAACTAATCGCCAAACTTGTCATGAGGGGCTAAAGTGTGCTATAAGCAGTCAGACCCTGCCCTGGTCTTTATTCTTCCCGATTAGGTAAATTACTGATGACTGAAGCTAAACGCGCCCTAATTACTGGCATCACCGGTCAAGATGGTTCCTATCTAAGCGAATTATTATTAGAAAAAGGCTATGAAGTCCACGGTATCATCCGTCGTACTTCAACTTTTAACACCGATCGCATCGATCATATCTACATTGACCCCCACCAGCCCGAT
>NZ_JAPZSS010000282.1:0-9912 GCF_027532015.1 Microcystis sp. LE19-131.1A
TGCCGTCCGGGTTTTAATGTCGATCGAATTGATGCTCAATTCTGTTAACATTAACTTAATGGGTTTTTCCAACTATCTTGACCCCGCTAATATCCGAGGCCAAATTTTTACTATTTTCGTGATTACCGTAGCGGCAGCCGAGGCAGCCGTGGGTTTAGCGATTATCCTTACCATCTATCGTAACCGCGACACCATCGATATGGAACAGTTTAATCTGCTCAAATGGTAAGCTTTTAAATATTTACCCCCCCCTCTCTCCCTTTTCTGGGGAGAGTTTTCTTTGGCCAATTTTCCCTGTTAACGGGGATAAATCTCGGTGACAACTCGATCGGGGGAGCTACTGGTAACAACAATGTTATTATCTTCTAAAGTGCCGATCGCTTTATCGCCGGTGAGATTAAATTTTGGTTCCTGTTGTTCATAGATAATATTCCCCTCGGCCTCGACAATTTTTTCCGACATTTTCCAAGTTAAGATCTGACTATACAATTGCGCCCCAGTTTTCTGATTAATCCCCTTAACCCCATCCTTGAGATAAGCGATGCGATTGCCTAATTCCACCACCACACGATTACCAGTAATAGCGATTTGATCTTGATATTGAAAAATTTCCGTGGGGCGATCGGACGTTAGGGTACGATTTTGATAGTTCCAAATTGCCTGAGAACCAGAAATCTGTAAAGGTGGTTCTAAAGAGCGATATTCGAGGTTTTCTTGCAGGATAACCTGATTATTTTTTCTTTCCCAACGACCGCCGATAGCAGTAAGGCGATCGATAATAGTTTTATCAATATAGCGATCAAAAGCGACTTTTTGATCGGTACTAATGACTTGTTGAGGAATTTCCCAGTACAGGCGCTCGGTTTGCAGGACGACACGAGATTCCTTGGCGGTAGCCACCACTTGACCTTGTAATTCTAGTTTTTCTTGGCGCGTGTCGTAGCGTCCTTGGCGGGCCTTGGCTTCTAGTTGTAGATGACTACCTTTGATCCCTTTGGGGGAGATTAAAATACCTTCCTTGGGTAGCCAACGCAATTCCGGCGCGTTAATAATGGCTTTATTGCGGGGATCCACAGCCACAATATTATCTTTGAGGAGAATTTCCTGTCCTTCCTTGTAAACTTCCCCGCGGTCAGCACTAACCTGTAAAACTACTTTCCCATCTTGATAGATATTACCCTTGATATTTTCCAGACGGGCGATTTTTTGGTCTTGGGTGTAGGTAGCTTTTTTGACCTGAATTTTCCAGAGGGGTTGTCCGGAGGGGTTAGCCTGTTCTAAGGTGGCATTATTGAGAATTAATCGGCCAGTTTCCTCAATTTTAGGCGATTCTGTCGGCGAAATTTTCGGCGGATCGGGAGGTTGACAGGCTGTTAATCCCAGCAAACCGATTAGAAGGGCAGCCCCGCGCCCAATTGATAATTTTAATTGTAACCGCTGCCTCAATTTTGATCGCTCCGCTGCTATTTTCTCTCCTCCCAGTGTAGGGTAAGGGGTCGCCCCTTGACCGGTTGAAAGTAGTTTACTCGCTAGTTTTGCTGGGAAAAACCCCCGGTTGAACGGTGAGAGTTTGTTGTTTACCCCTGCGGTTAATCTCGATTTCCAGATTACCACCGATCGCACTGGTTTCTACACCTTGCTGCACATCCGAAGCAGTTTTAACGGGGTTTCCTGCCACAGTTTCGATGATATCACCCGGTTGCATTCCGGCTTTTTGAGCGGGGGAATTTTCCACCACTCGCAGGACGATTACCCCTTCATTTTGGTCAATATTAAAGCTTAATTCTTTAGTTTCATTCAATTGCTGCCGTAATTCTGGGTTTAGCGTCACCATCTGGATACCGATGTAGGGATGTTCCGCTTTACCCTTACTAGACAGCTGTCCCGCCACTTTTTGGGCGGTTTCGATGGGAATGGCAAACCCTAAACCCTGAGCATCGGCCCGAATTGCCGTATTAATGCCGATAACTTCCCCCTTGGCATTCAGCAACGGACCGCCGGAATTGCCGGGGTTAATAGCGGCATCGGTTTGGATAAAACGAACCCGTTTATCGGGAACCCCCACTTCGCTGCTAGTGCGTCCTAGGGCGCTAATAATGCCCACCGTAACAGTATTATCTAAGCCTAGGGGATTGCCAATAGCGATCGCCCACTCCCCCGGAATTAAAGTTTCGGCCTTGCCAAAAGTCACCGTCGGTAAATTTTCCGCCTCGATTTTCACCAGGGCCACATCGGTCATATTGTCAACCCCCAGGACTTTACCCTGATGAGTTTGACCGTTTTTCAAAGTCACTTTTACTTGGGTTGTCCCTTCCACCACATGGGCATTAGTCAAAAGTAGTCCATCTGTACTAACAATAAACCCGGAACCGGTTCCCCGTTCCAAATGCTCCCTGGGAATCGGCACTTCATTACCAAAAAAGCGCCGAAAAAAGGGCTGTTTAAATTCTTCGGGAATTTGGTCGGCCACTTCCCGGGCCGAGTCAATCCGCACCACCGCCGGCCCGACTTTCTGCACGGCCTGGGCGATAAAATTAACATTGCCGTCGGTTTGGGTAATAACAGGGAGAGAGAGGGAAGCGGGGAGGATTGCCGGCGGTTTATTTACCTCTAGGGGCGCTTTTCTGCTTAAATACTGATTTCCTAGCACTCCCACAGTACCACCTAGGGCGAGTAATCCCAGTGAAATCCCCAATCTTGTCAATAAACCCATAAGCTCTAGCCCTAAAATGTCGTGTGCGGTAGAATCGGCCCCAAACTTACCTATATTATAGGCTGTCTTTTTTGTCAGTAGAAAAGAATCAATGGGAACTTACCCCGTTTACGGGTCTTCTTTTAGGGGTAAAATCACGAAACAGCTATAAGAATCTCACTTCATGCAATTGTTTGATCGCATCCGTTTAGGGATAGCCGTAGCGGTGGCTAAAACCGTTACTGCTGTGGTTAAAGGACTCCGTTTAGGGGCCGCCAGCGTCTTGCCGGGGGAAATTGCCCGTCGTCTCCATCCCCGTTTGTTACCCCTACTCTGTGGGCAAGTCCGACGGGGGGTAATCTTGGTGGTTGGCACGAATGGAAAAACTACCACTTCCCTACTCCTAAGAACTATTCTAGAGCGTCAGGGGGCAAAAGTCACCCATAATACCACTGGGGCAAATTTAATTAATGGTTTAATCACTGCTTTATTAGCCGATGCCAATTTATTCGGCACTTTAAAGGCTGATTATGCCATTTTAGAAGTGGATGAAAATATTCTCCCTTTGGTTTTAAAAGATTGTCGTCCTCGCGCTATTTTAGCTCTTAATTTGTTTCGCGATCAACTCGATCGCTATGGGGAAGTGGATACAATTAGTCGCCGTTGGCAAGGGGCCATATCTCCCCTACCCACCGATACTTTAGTGATTCTCAATGCTGATGATCCGACTCTTTCCCATTTGGGTCAACAACTGCCCCAAAGAGTTGTATATTTTGGCTTAAGTGAACCAGAATTATATCTAGAAGAAATTCCCCACGCTGTCGATTCTATTTACTGTCCTAAATGTGGTGCTTCTTTGGATTATCGCGGAGTTTATCTCTCCCATTTAGGGGATTTTAGTTGTCCTAGTTGCGGCTTTAAAAAGAGTAGTCCTGCTTTTCATAGTCACGATTGGCCGCAGATTTTAATCGGTGTTTATAATAAATATAATACTTTAGCGGCGGGTTTAGTAGCCCAGGAATTAGGGATTAAAGATCGAGAAATTTTTGAGACAGTTCAGGGTTTTAAAGCGGCTTTTGGTCGAGCGGAAGAATTAGAAATTGAGGGTAAAAAAGTTAGAATTTTACTGTCTAAAAATCCCGTAGGTATGAATGAAACAATTCGCGCAGTGGCTGATATTTTACAGAAAGAAAAGTCTTCTACTACTCTCTTAGTTCTCAATGATCGCATCCCCGACGGGACGGATGTTTCTTGGATTTGGGATGTGGATACGGAAAAATTAACCCGTTTGGGAACAACTTTAGTGGTAACAGGCGATCGACTTTATGACATGGCTTTGCGCTTACAATATAGTCAGGATAGTCTCGCTTATCCGGTTAATTTAATTGTTGAATCCGATCTAAAAAAAGCGCTACAAATTGCCCTTAATAACACCAAAAATGAGGAAACTTTACATATTTTACCCACCTATTCTGCTATGTTAGAAGTACGAGAGATTCTCACAGGCCGAAAGATTTTGTAGAAATAAAAGGGGGACATAAGCGCAAGCTTACATTAGCTTTTTTTGTGAGATGCTTACACGCAGTTGTTCAGATATTTGTAATAATTTTTGATATTTCTACAAACTTGAGATGCAGCCTGTGTCTTATCCCCCATTCCCTAATCCCCTAATCCCCTAAGAAATTATGCAAGAACTAGAACTAAAAATCGGCTGGTTATATCCGACCTTAATGAGTACCTACGGCGATCGAGGTAATGTTATTACTATCCAAAGAAGATGTCAATGGCGTGATATTCCTGTGACAATTATTCCCCTAGATGCTCAAACAGAAGCCGAGACATTTTATCAAGTAGATATAATTGTTGGGGGTGGAGCGCAGGATCGGCAACAGGAGATCGTTATGCGCGATTTACAGGGTAAAAAAGCAGCGGCGATGAAAGAACAATTATCGGCAGGAATACCGGGAGTTTTTACCTGTGGTTCCCCACAATTATTAGGGCATTATTACGAACCAGCTTTCGGTCAAAGAATCGAAGGATTGGGATTATTAGACCTAGTAAGTAAACATCCTGGTCCCAATGCAAAACGCTGTATCGGTAACGTGGTTTTTGAAATTACTGCCTCTCCCTTAGCGGAGGAAATTAAAGCTATGACTGGGGAAAAACCGCTAGTAATTGGCTTTGAAAATCACGGGGGTCGTACCTATTTACAAACCGTTTCTCCCTTGGGAAAGGTGATTACTGGCTACGGAAATAACGGAGAGGACGGTTATGAAGGAGCATTTTACCACAATGCGATCGCTACCTATGCCCACGGTCCCTTACTACCCAAAAATCCCTTTTTAGCCGATTGGTTAATCCAAAAAGCTTTAGAACAAAAGTATCAAAAACCGATTTTTTTAACAAAACTTGATGATTCTCTGGCCCTGAAAGCACGATTTGCCATGTTTGAACGACTAGAACTAACCGGCGTGACCAATAAAGCCTAAACTGGTCATATACACTTATGGCAGGAGATAGTCAAACTAGCCATTAAGAATTTTAATTGTGGCAGCTTATGAAATTATGACTGGAAAAATTATCGATCGTCAAACGGCGGGGTTTCTCGTCCTCATCATCCCCCTAGCGGTGCTAATCATCCTTGTTTTTACCGCTTGGCCATTGATCCTACTTGTCTTCCTCTTAACTCTGGCAGTCAAGGTGTGGCAAGACTATCGCTGGTCAAAATTATCGACGGTGATTAACCCCTATTTCAATCAACTTTTACAGGACAATCAAGGTTGTCTCACCCCGATTGACCTATCGGCAAAAGCCAATCTCACGGCCAAATTAGCCAGACAATTTTTAGACAGAAAAGCTGAGGAATTTGGGGCGCAAAAAAAAGCTGTAGGCGATAAAGGTATGGCCTATTACTTTATCACCGCCAGTACCCTGGGTAGTATTTTTGATGAGAGTGACCCCTCTTTAGAAGAAATAGAGGAAAAACAAGTTCCTGCGATTACTGCCTCGAGATCTCCCCTGACCAATTTAGAGCAATCGCAGGAGGCTAAATCCCCCCTGATTGTCGCCGAGAAAAGCGAAAATTCTGTCTCGGAGGTTCCTGTTATTTCCTCCTCCCAATCTCTGACTAATTTAGGTAAATTATTTGAGGAAAAAGAGGAAGAAAATACCGCAGCAATCTCTGTTCAAGAAACGGTAATTCAAGAACCGGAGGAGATAATTAATCCTAGTTTAAACAGTTCTGCCAGTTCTTTGTTCCAGTCAGAATCAGAAGTTAGGGAAGAATCCCTAACCACTGTATCTGAAACCATCTCATCGATGAGTTTGGCGGATTTGGCTAAACGTTTAGGAGTTACTCCGGCCGTTTTGGGTAGAAACAAGAAAAATAAATCCGAAACAGAATTCGCCGATTGGAGTCGCATCAGAGATCCCGATGGTATTGCTTGGAAATTTGACGCAAAAAACTCCCTATTTGTGGCCAACTGATAGATAAATTTGTTTGGTTTTCTAGACAGGCTCCCTGCCTGTCTTTTTTGGCTCTAAGATAAGGGGGTATCGGCACCCCCCTTATCAAGGGTAGGGTTGATTCATGAATCAACCCTACTATGAACCAAACCTAGGAACAGGGGGGATCAACACCCCCTTATCAAGGGGGGATTAAGGGGGGATCAACACCCCCCTTATCAAGGGGGGATTAAGGGGGGATCAAAGGAACGCTGATTCCCGATAACATCAGTGATTGACTTTCCTGCTTTCATCCCCAAATAGTTGTGCTAGAATGGCGAAAAATTACCCCCATTGATAATTATGTTAGCCGAATTAGCCGCCGCCGAGATCGCTAAAATCGCCTTTGAAGCTGTTATCGGTAAATTAACGGAAGGAGCAATGGATAAAGGTGTAGAATTGTGGCAAAAAATTAAGCAAAAGTTACAAAAGGAACCCACCGCAGCCAAGGTTTTAGCGGCAGCCGAACAAACCAAATCCGAGGCAATGATTGAACAGCAAGTGGTTCCTTTTTTACAGGTAGAAATGCTCAAAGACTCCAATTTTGCCCAAGAAATCCAAACCCTAGCACAACAAATTAAACAAGTTATCAACAGTGGCAATCAAGAAAATATCGCCATGAATGCTACAGCTTATGATAATAGTACCGTTAAAATGGTAGGAAAAATCGAGGCAGGTAAAGTTAGTTTCTAAATCCTAATGTCTCTCTTGGGTTAGTTGGGTAAAATGTATCACTGAATACATTTTATTATTCCCTATTTGCCAGAAGAGAAGGATGAACCACAAAGGCACAAAGGACACAAAGAGTAACTAGCGATCGATTAATCAAACTTATCACAGGAAAGACAAGAGAGCCATCCTAATTTTTATCTCAAGAAAACCCCCAATTTTTCTCATGACTTCAGAAACTAATTCCAACGAGATTAATCTATCGGCAACGGCACAGGCTCAATCTAAAGTAAATTTAATTGGCAAAATCGAGACTAAAAATCTAATACTTTCCGAGGAACTTTTAAACCGATTGGAAACTCCATCGGGGGGTATTTTCAAGGGAGGAAATGCTCGAAAAAGTCTCGTCCATTGGCAGGGAAGGGAGGAGGAAATCACCCAAATTAAGCAGTGGTTTAATGATCAAAATGTTGCGATGATTGGCATCAAAGGAGTTGGAGGAATTGGAAAATCTACCCTAGCCAGCAAAATTTTTGAGGAGGAAATTCCCCTCGATCCTTCCCTAGGGGACGATGAAGATTTATTCCCAAAACGCTTTTGGTGGGAAGCGGGAAATCTGGGGGGATTTAGTGGTTTAGCTCGCCAACTACTGACGGACTTTGGTTATCCCGTCCCCAAAGAAGAAATAGATTTACAGGAAGCTTTAATCAGACAATTGCAACGCCATCGCCACCTAATTATTATCGATAATCTAGAGAGTTTATTAGGGGAAGATGGTTCTTGGAATAATGAATTTTATCAGCAGTTTTTCACCGCTTGGATAGAAAAAGGGGACACCAGCAAAATTATAGTCACCACCAGAGAAAAGCCAAAAACTAGGGGTTTTAACCATTGGATTGAGCTAAAAGGTTTGAAACCACCTGAAGGGGCGCAATTGTTAGCGGAATCGCAAATAACAGGGGATATAGAGAACTTTTCTCGACGGGTGGATGGGCATCCATTACTATTGCGATTGGTGGCGGATTTGCTCTTAGCAGAATTTCCGCAAAACCCCAGTTTAGAAAGGTTAGCGGATTTGGGATTAGGAAATTTATCACAACTTTTGAGCGATCCGCAGGTGATGGGTAGCCATCGTCAAGAGACAGTGGGAATTGCTTTAGTTTTAGATGCTAGTTTTCAGCGACTTAGCCAAAGACAGCAGGAATTATTCACTAAAACCAGCATTTATCGTCGAGAATTTGATTCTCCGGCAGCTAAAGCGGTGATGGATAATTACCCGGAGAGCGCACTGTCCGAGATCACGGCAGATCTGCGAGAATTACAGCGACGATCATTATTAGAAGAAAAAGAGGAAAATCGCCAGCGAATTTTTAGTTTTCAGCCTTTAGTTTGGGAATATGCACAATACAAAGCCGGCGATCAAAGGGAATTACACCAAAAAGCGATCGCCTATTATCTTTCTATTGCTAAACCCGACTCGTGGGAAACCCTCAACGATGTGCAACCTTACCTAGAAATTTTCTATCATCGCTATCAGTTAACCGACTACGACAATGCTTTTGATATTCTCCGTCCTATCCATGATTTTCTTACCCGGGGAGGCTATTATCAGATCTTAGCCGATTATTACCTGCAATTAGTCACTGTTTACCAACAACAGGAAGATCAAACCCACTGGAAATATACCGCATCCCTCACCAGTTTAGGCGCTGTTTACTATTCCCTAGGAGAATACCAAAAAGCGATCGAGTTTTATCAACAGTCCTTAGCAATCCAACGGGAAATCGGCGATCGGGGGGGTGAAGGGAAATCCTACGGTAATTTAGGCAATGTTTACTATTCCCTAGGAGAATACCAAAAAGCGATCGAGTTTCATCAACAGTCCTTAGCAATCTTTCGGGAAATCGGTGATCGGGGGGGTGAAGGGTATTCCTACGGTAATTTAGGCAATGTTTACCAATCCCTAGGAGAATACCAAAAAGCGATCGAGTTTCATCAACAGTCCTTAGCAATCTTTCGGGAAATCGGTGATCGGGGGGGTGAAGGGAAATCCTACAATAATTTAGGCAATGTTTACAATTCCCTAGGAGAATACCAAAAAGCGATCGAGTTTCATCAACAGTCCTTAGCAATCACACGGGAAATCGGTGATCGGGGGGGTGAAGGGAATTCCTACAATAATTTAGGCGCTGTTTACGGTTCCCTAGGAGAATACCAAAAAGCGCTCGAGTTTTATCAACAGTCCTTAGCAATCCTTCGGGAAATCGGTGATCGGTGGGGTGAAGCGAATGCTTGGTTTAATCTGGGAGTTACCTACTATAAACTCGATCGTATATCGGAAGCGAAAGAAGCATATCTTCAAGCGCGGGAATTATATCAAGCATTGGGGTTAGCAGTATATGTTCAAAAGTGCGATCAGGCAATTCGGCAATTAGAAACCCGAAAATATCCCTTAATCGTTGCTTTCTTTCTGGGGGTGGTGATGTTTCCTTTCGTTTTAATTGGGGGGATAATAGTGGCATTGTGGCGATTGTTAAAAAGATGGTTGAGGAAAGCATAATTAGGGCTTGCTGAATAAATGTGAAATGTAGGCAAAGTAAGGGTTTTGGGGCTTTACGAGCGAAACAGGTGCAAGATTTTGAGAGAATCGTCGTTCAAAACCTTGCGTCTTCATCGGCCCGCGTCCTGTAGGGGCGAAGCATTCGGATAGAAAATCTACGGTTTCACCGATAGGTTATTGCCCGAATGCTTCGCCCGTACTTTTTCAGCAAGCCCTAATTATCGGTAGGATGGGTTAAATATCCCTTATTTTTAACCTGAGTTTGACATCTGCTAATTTCCCCTCATAACTACCCTAAAGTGAGAAATTATGGCAATATTTCTAAGGATTACCAGAAAAGAAAGAGCGCCACGCTGCCGTGCCGATCGCTCCTCCTAAAAGGATAATTAACGTCCAAACTTGATTTTTTTGGGTTCCTTCCACCTTTTCTAGTCTTCTATCCATCCCATCGACTTTCTCAGTTAGTTTTGCTTGTCCTACCTCTAGC
>NZ_JAPZSS010000073.1:0-9278 GCF_027532015.1 Microcystis sp. LE19-131.1A
TTTAGAATTTTATCATCAAGATACAGGAATCGGAGACGACGTTTTGGTCTGAGATTTAATTTAATCGCTGGCATTTACAACTACGAACTTGCTTTAGGCTATAATCAAGTAGCTGAATAAGACTTTTGCAGGAGGTCTATACTGAGCCGAAAAATAATCGTTTGCCAATCTTCCGAGTCAAAAAACATTGCTTAACCCATCAAATGAGATAAAAACTTCGCCTAACTAATCAAGGCCTTTTCCATATCCCGCTTTAAATCGTTTCTATTCTCGATCCCGATCGATAATCCTAGTAAAGCTGGTGTTATAGGTGGAAGTGGAATAAATGGGAACCGTTACCGCCCCATGGCTAGAGTCTGGTTCTTGCCCCCCATGAATCGCCCTCGTTGCAAATTCCATCGATTTATTGTCCTATTAGTCGATATCTTCGAGGTCTTTAAACAGGGCCGTGCTGAGGTAACGTTCCCCAAAACTAGGCTGAATCATGACGATTAATTTATCTTCGTTTTCGGGTCTTTTGCCCACTTGAATCGCCGCCCATAAAGCAGCCCCGGCCGAGATGCCCGATAGTAGTCCCTCCTGACGAGCTAACCGTCGCGCGTAGGCGAAAGCGTCCGTATCATCGACGATAATCACCTCATCGATTAATTCCGGTCGGAAAATTGCCGGGATAAAACCGGCCCCGATGCCTTGGATTTTGTGCGGTCCTGGGGGTCCTCCCGATAACACGGGACTATTAGAGGGTTCAACTGCGATCGCTTGAAATTGGGGACGACGGGGTTTAATGGTTTCGGCAATACCGGTAATGGTTCCCCCGGTTCCCACGCCACCGATAACGATATCTACCAGACCATCGGTATCGGCCCAGATTTCTTCGGCGGTGGTTTCTCGGTGAATTTTCGGGTTAGCCTGGTTGCGGAACTGTTGCAAACTATAGGCGTTGGGGGTATTTTCGACTATTTCCTCGGCCCTGGCGATCGCTCCTTTCATGCCTTGGCTACCCGGGGTTAATTCTAATTGCGCCCCGTAAGCTTTTAACATTGCCCGTCGTTCTAAACTCATGGTTTCGGGCATAGTCAGGACTAAGCGATAGCCTTTGGCCGCCGCCACCATGGCCAGGGCGATGCCGGTATTGCCGGAAGTGGGTTCCACCAGAATTGTTTTATCGGGGTGAATTAGTCCGGCGGCTTCAGCGTCCTCCACCATACTGACACCGATGCGATCCTTAACCGAGGCGGCGGGGTTCATACTTTCCAGTTTGACGACGATGCGGGCTTTTACTCCCTCTGCTACTGGGATTCGATTCAGTTGAACTAGGGGTGTCCGTCCTACCAATTGGGTGATGTCTCTTGCGATCGGCATAATCCCACTTGCTTTATACTTGTTGGCTATTTTTGATTATATATGTATTTAAGATGTTTTACAATACTTTTTAAGTCGGAGTACACTGCAAAATGCTGGTGTTGGCATCTCTGATCACAACGTCGGCGGGGATTATCCCTGTCGATTTTTTTGCCTTGCCACTTTTTTTGTATATCGAAGCACAATCGGTAAAATCATCTTGGTAAATTTCTCTTAATTTAGTTAATTATTATTAGTATATAAAAGCACATTTCTTTAAACAACTTAAAGGAATTATTAGAGAGATGAAAATAGCGATACTTTTTCTTAGTATAGGGTTACACATTTAAGAAAGTTTTCTGAGATTTATCCTAAAAAATTATTTTTTTGCTGTTTTTTTAAGAAACAATTTTTAATAAATAAAGGTAGAAATATGGTCTATAAAGTAATTCATGGCAAAAACGAAGTATGTCTGGAAGTGCCTATCAAGGCTAAATTCAATTAACAAGAATTGTTCCTCGATATACAAAAAAATCTGGCCAAGGGAGAGTAAAACTTTTTTCAAGGACGATAGTATAGTTCCAAGAAAAAAACTCCTAGATACTTTATCGGAAAAAATAAAGAAAAGCCAGAGAAATCAACCTCGATATTTTGCCGAAACCAATCATCATTATAGGAGATGAAAACTATGGTGTTAGATGCCTTTGCCAAAGTCGTTTCTCAGGCCGATACCCGCGGGGAATACCTGAGCGAGAATCAAGTCAATGCCCTAATTGCCTTCGTCAAAGATGGTAATAAACGCGTGGATGTGGTCAATCGTCTTTCCAGTAATTCTTCTGCGATCGTTACCGATGCCGCGCGTAGTTTGTTTTCAGAACAGCCCGTTTTAATTGCCCCCGGTGGCAACGCCTATACAAACCGTCGTGCCGCCGCCTGCTTGCGGGATTTGGAAATTATCCTGCGCTACGTTACCTATGCCACCTTCACCGGCGATGCCAGCATCCTCGATGATCGCGCCTTGAACGGTCTCCGGGAAACCTACGTCGCCCTGGGAGTTCCGGGAGCTTCTGTTGCGGCCGGAATTCTCAAGCTCAAAGACGCTTCCCTTGCCCTAGCAGCCGATCCCAACGGGATCACTCGCGGGGATTGCAGTTCTTTACTAGCAGAAGTCGCTTCTTACTTCGATCGAGCGGCGGCGGCAGTTTCCTGATGCTGTGACTTTCTTATCTCAATCCGATTAAACTTTTGTAGGAGCAATTCCATCGATGACCAAGACACCTTTAACCGAAGCGGTGGCTACTGCCGATTCCCAAGGCCGTTTTCTCAGCAGTGCTGAATTACAAGTAGCCTTCGGTCGTTTCCGTCAAGCCGCCATCACCCTAGAAGCGGTAAAAATCCTCGCCCAAAAAGCCCCCAGTTTAGCCCAAGAAGCAGCCAACGCTGTCTATCAAAAATTTCCCTACACCACCCAACTCCAGGGGCCGAACTATGCCTACGATGAGCGGGGGAAATCCAAGTGCGTTCGCGATATCGGCTACTATATCCGAATTATCACCTATGCCCTCGTGGTAGGGGGTACAGGCCCGATCGATGAATATCTGGTCGCCGGTTTGAGTGAAATTAATAGTGCCTTTGAACTATCTCCTAGCTGGTATATCGAAGCCTTAAAATACATCAAAACCAATCACGGATTAAGTGGGGATGCTGCTGTAGAAGCTAATTCCTACATTGATTATGTGATCAACGCCCTTAGCTAATTTACGTCAACTTCACATCAAAATAAGCTCAAATCTCCTAAATTCACCTCGGGATGAGCGCCGAGGTTTTTTTACGTCCGTCTAACTTAGCCCTACTCGGGAACCCACCCCAACAAAAAAACCATCTTGGGCAAGATGGTTAAACACAACGAGTATAGACCGACAAACTTGACTTCAGACCGCTTTTTCTGGCCCAGTAGCGACGGGCAGATCTGTGGTACTGTACTCTGTCCAAGAACCCTCATAAATTCGCACCTTGGGATAACCGAGCAGATGTTTGAGGACAACATACTGTAAAGTCGCTTCCCGTCCGGTACTGCAACTGACAATAATATTATCCGAGGGCTTGATGTTGCGTTGGGCAAGAATCTTCCTGATTTCGTCTAAAGATTTCAATTTATGGGGATTTTTCAGAGATTCATCGGGATTATTCGCTTCCGTAAAAGTCGGCCAGGGTATATTTTTCGCCCCCGGAATATGACCATTTCTCAGCCAGATATCCTGTTTTCCCTGAAAAAGTTCTTCCGGTCTAGGATCGATAAAAACCACATCGGGTTTGCCGATCAATTTCTCTACTTCTGCCAAAGTCACCCGAATCGAGGGATTATCACGGACAGTAAAGCTCCCTGGTTGATATTTAGGGAATTCTTTCGTTACCTTCTGTTCAGAAGCCTTATAACCCTTAAAACCACCATCTAAGACGGCCACATCTCGGAAACCAGATCGCTCTAATAAATAAGCGACCATGGTTGCCCCCAAGACATCGCGACCATCGGAATATACTACCACTCGATCGCCATTAGTGATTCCCGCAGCGGCAAAGAGGCTGCCAATTTTATCCTCTTGCCAATATTGAACCGGCAAAAATCCGTTTGGACCGCGAAAATTATTATCGGCTATATTCACCGCTTTCGGTAAATGACCGGTGATATATTCCAAAGGATTAATCCGCACATCGAGAATTTTTAACTTCGGATCGTTGAGATTTTGTGTTACCCAAACCGGCGATACAAAGTCTATCTTAGTCTCAGATTTAGACGTGGCCATCAGGGGCGATGACGGTGCTAAGGTAAAGGTTAAAATGCAGAGAAGAACTAAAGTGAGAAAAGCAAGGGGACGGCTTTGAAACCGTCCCAGGGATAGACCCTTCCCTTTAGGCATTTTTGGTTTCATGATTCAGTGTCAGCGACGAATATCAAACGATAATTACTATAGGGCTTTGATTAGCTTTTTCCAAAAATTTAGGTATAACGTGATATTTTTTTTGGGCAGCAAGTCGGTCAACTAATTAGGGTTTGCTAAAAAAGTTTGTTGGTGGGGTTAGGAGTCAGGAGTCAGGAGTCAGGAGTCAGGAGTCAGGAGTCAGGAAGGGAAGTCAGAATAACAGAATAACCTCGCACACTGAGAAGCGGAACCCTTTGCAATCGCCTTCGGAAAGTGCAAGGATTTTGAGTCCCTCGGATCGATTTATCAACGTTTGTCTTTGGCACTTTTCCTGAAAACAAAAGTCCCTAAACCGGTTTCTAGCAAAGCTTTCACTGATATTCAGCCAACCCTAATTATTAATTTCTCCTTATTTCCTGATCGCCTTGGGTGTCTTTAATAACTGTTGCCACCAGATATGAACTAGGAGAGACCAAGCGAGCGCTAAAAGCCAAGAGGCAAGGATATCACTAGGAAAGTGAACTCCTAAATAAAGACGAGTCCAAGCAATAACCAAGACGAAGGGAATCCCCAGTAAAACTACCCCGAAAAACCAGCGCGTTCTCCAAGATAAAATCAGTAAAGAAATGACTAACAGGGAACTAAATAAAGCATGGCCGCTAGGGAAGGAAAAATCGTGGGGTAAGGGATAAAATAACTGCCAAAATTGCGGGCGATTCCGACGAAAAAGCATCTTGAGGTTATAACTAATAGCCCAACCTCCCGCCATGGTCACAAGGAGATAAGCAAACCCATACCAGTATTTTTTTAGGGCAAAAATCAGCAGTGAAATTGTTAGTATCGGGGCTACTCCCCAATAAGTGCCTAATCTCGTTAGTTTTATGGCCAAAAAATTTAGGTTTAAATTAGCGGTTTGATGAATAGATAGCAGCAGGGATTTTTCCCAAGCAAATCCTTGCGGCTGCTGGCGAATAGCGATCGCTAAATCCGTAAAAGTTAGCGATGTTAACAAGATAACCAAGAAAATTAAGCTATTGTTTAAGTAAGTTTTGGGAATCACGGGGAAAAAGTGGCGATCGATGATAACAGGGGCATTTCTAATACCTGAAAATGAATTAAGACCAGAATAACTAAAGTGTAAACTGTCGAGGAAAGTAATCCATTTCTTAATTCTTTTTGCCAATGGCGTTCTTCTTTCTCTCCACCGATTAATTCTTTCGTTCCGAATTGCATTAGCAGAATTCCCACAAGATTAGATAACCAATAACCAACCATGGCCGCGGGTAGAAAAAAATCGGCGTGTAAGCAAGCAATTAAACGACCGAAACCGTAGGCGATCGGCAGATTAAAAATTAGATCGTTCCACCAACACAGGGGCGATAATAAGTAACCGATCAATACCAAGCTTCCGTTTTTGATTTTGTCAAGTAGATACATCTTTTTTTAGTTACTAACTATCAGCTTTGTTTTTTTTGCCATCAGCTATCTAAGTAAGTAGGTGTTGAAAATTGTCAGATGCCCCCCTTATTAAGGGGGGATTAAGGGGGGATCGGCACCCCCCTTATTAAGGGGGGATTAAGGGGGGATCAATTAATCAGAACCACTTACTTAGCTGACAGCTGACGGCCTACTACTAATTAACGCTGAATTTGGTCAAAAATCGCCCCATCAGCGAAGAATTTTTTCTGGATCGCATCCCAACTACCGATCGCCGTATAGGGGAACAGATTCGACACTTTTGGGTATTGTTTACTAAACTCTTTAGCCACATTAGCATTAACGGGACGGAAACCCACCTTGGCGAATTCCCGCTGCGCTTCCGGAGTAAAGAGAAATTGGGCAAAAGCTGTCGCTACTTCCCGGGTTTTGCGTTTATCAACTATTTTATCCACTACGGCCACGGGCGGATCGATCGAAACATTGACCGGAGGAATAGTATAGGAAAAACTGGTTTGTCCCTTTTGACGGGCCAAAATTACCTCGTTTTCGTAGTTAAGCAGCACATCCCCCTGATTCTGTTTAAAGAAGACATCGCTGGCTTCCCGGGCATCTTTGGGTAGTACAGGCACGTTTTTATAGACATTGCGGACGAAATTGGTCGCTTGTGCTTCATTGCCGCCGGTCCGAGTTACCGATCCCCAGAGAGCCAGAAAATTCCACCGGGCCACCCCAGAGGTTTTCGGGTTGGCAGTAATGACTTTAATCCCCGATTTGGCTAGATCTGGCCAGTTGCGGATTCCTTTGGGATTGCCCTGACGAGTAACTAAAGCTACCACGGAACGAGTGGCGATGGCGTTATTGGGTAATTCTTTCTGCCAACCGGGGTTAACTAAACCCGCTTTTTGCAAGCGTTCCACATCGGAACCGATGGCCAAATTTACCACATCTGCATCTAATCCGTCGATAACAGCGCGAGTTTGGGAACCAGAGCCACCATAACTCTGTTTAATCACCACATCCTGTTTTTTCTCTCTTTTCCATTTGTTGACGAATAGAGGAATGATTTTTGAGTAGGCCGATTGAGTCACTGCGTAGGAAACTAGGGTGATTTCCACGGTTTGTTGTTTAGCTTGCTGTTTATCCGGACTTGCCAGCAGCTTACTCGATGCCGATAGGGGACTAAAAGTTAGTCCGATTCCCGTTGTGACGACGGCAGCCGTAGCTAGAGAAATAAAGGGTAAGAGGGTTTTCGGTTTTGAGGATCTAGGATCAGGGATCACGATGTCATCGGCTCCTTTGTTTATTTATGGGAGATTGCTAGGTATTTTCTCTGAGATTGTATTTTATATGAAATAAAAAACATTTTCAATACATCGAAGAAAAAATTATACTGTTTGGGTTAGATGCAAAGAAATCAAGCCATTAATGGCTTGATTAGCTGAAAAAACTGGAAATATTCGATTTATACGGCTTAAATGTGCCTTTAAATTTGCCTGAAGCCTCTTTATGCTTGCAGAATAGAGATTTTATCGTTTTTATGGAGAAGAAAGAATTTTTTAGCGATCAAAAACCTCTGCCTAGGTGGCTTCACCGGTGAAGTTAGCGGACTTTAGCAACTATTACCCTAAAATTGAAGCGGTCTAACGACTTCCATCAATGTGCAGGGTGCGTTCCCAAAAATCCTGCATTAGGGAACGCACCCTACAGCTTTTGAAGATCACATTTGAGAAGTCGGCTCCAACGCATTGTTAGACTTGTGCCTTTGGGCGATTTGCATGAGTAGTCGAAGTGCCTCATTAACCGAGTCACTGGTTGGAAATGCTTGAGCAACATCTGGATCTAGTAATACTATATTTGTTCCTGCTCTGTAGCGTTCGACATATTTTCCTCTAACACCACCCTGCATCTTGCTAAAGTCATACTCAGGTCTTGAGTCGTCTTCTAGCTCGTGATTACTCTCCATCTTGATAAAATCTCCGCTCATTTCGGGTTGCCTCTCGTGCGCTGATAATCCGAACTCGATCTGCTCGATCTGTATGAGGGACTATCAGGATGCGATTAGCATTTGATAATCCAATGATAACGTAACGCTCCTCACCATAGGAATGATCTGGATCAGGGAATGTTATAGATAAAGGATCGTTGAAAACAGTAGATGCCTCGTTGAATGAAACACCATGCTTTTTCCAGTTTGAGTTTGCTTTGTCCGGATTCCATTCAAATTGCATCTAAACAACACTTACTACTCCACTTCAAAACTTAAGTTTAGTATCAAAAGATGCTTTACATTTCATTAATTAACGATCAGAATGATCGCACTGTGTTATACCCGATCGCTTTGGCAATCACTTAATCTTGGCGATCGATATGATATAGCCTGTGTTAGCGTCAGCGTAACGCACGAATTTTGAACATTAGATAAGGTGTGTTACATTTCATAAACGCACCCTACAAGATTGGCGATCACTACAATCGGAACGATCGCACTTGACTCGCTGGTCGGCATAACGGCTAAGTTGAGCCGCCAAGATTAGATTTGAGATTCTTGTGGTTCATCCTGTTTTGGTCGGCTCCAACGACTTGTTAGACCTTGCTTTGGTGGTAAGCTGACTACCTGCCTGCCACTTTCTGCTTGTCTTTTTTGCCAATCTACAAACATTGCATCCAAATCGTAGTTAAAGGATTTAGCGTGTTCTTCTCGAAATTTATGAATTTCATCTAAAATGTCATCTTGCCACATCGTTATAATCTCCTAAAAGTTCGTAAGGAGTACAAATTATGGGTAACTCGTATCCCAAATCAAGACTGAGCTCTGCCAACTTCCTCTGAATTTGAGCGTTGGCAATATGTTTACAGTTCCATGTTAACAAGTAATCTAGCCCGTGGACAGTCGCCGCAGCAATGTGAACCGCATCATCAGAAGCTTTGGCAGGAAGGTTGCTTCGTATAAGAAACTGGGCTGCCAAGTTGCGTACAGCTTGATTGAGTTCAACCAAAGGCATTTCATTGACAATTTCTAACCTTTTCAAAGCAATCTCTGTATCTCCCTTAGCGACTTCATCTAAAACAACCTGTGAAATCTAGAGAACAAAATCATTACGGCGATTTTGCCACCAGTCCCTTGTCGTTTCGATATTCCCAGCAATAACCAAGTTTTTGGTCGATCTGGCTGTCAGATAACCAATAACGCTGGTTTCAATATAGACGGTTTCCCTCACAGCACTTTCTGAATTTTATTTGTCCCTCACTCTATCGCATTTGAGCTTTATTTTGAGGGTTTGCGAGGGAATTAGTGCGTTACATTTCATTAACGCACCCTACAAGATCAGCGATCACACTAACGCACCCTACGATCGGAACGATCGCACTTGACTCGCTGGTCGGCATAACGGCCAAGTTATACGGCTTTTTTTGTGCAATGTGATCTAAAATAAAGGCATCTTACGACTAGGTGACAACAATGTATAAAATTTCTGTTAACCCTCAAATTCATTTTGGGAAGCCCTGCATAGAAGGGACGCGCATCACTGTGCAGAGTGTTCTTGAGTTGCTAAATGAGGGACTCTCTTTCAGTAT